>JAHEOG010000155.1 GCA_018609925.1 Gammaproteobacteria bacterium | reverse complement strand
GTCGGTGTTGCGCCGGCAGTAGTCGCGGAAGTACGGCGTCTGGTTGTCGACGTGGAATTCCTTGAGGATCACGTGGCCGATCGCCATCGCCAGCGCCGCGTCGGTGCCCTGCTTGGGCGACAGCCAGAGGTCGGCGAACTTGGTGGCCTCGGCGTAGTCCGGCGACACCGTCACGATCTTGGTGCCGTTGTAGCGGGCCTCGGTCATGAAGTGGGCATCGGGGGTCCGGGTCTGGGGGACATTCGAGCCCCACATCATGATGAACTTGCTGTTGTACCAGTCGGCCGATTCGGGGACGTCGGTCTGCTCGCCCCAGGTCATGGGCGAGGAGGGCGGCAGGTCGCAGTACCAGTCGTAGAAGGACAGGCAGGCCCCGCCTATGAGGGAGAGGTAGCGGGTGCCCGCGGCGTAGGAGACCATGGACATGGCCGGAATGGGCGAGAATCCGGCGACACGGTCGGGGCCGTGGGTCCTGGCGGTGTAGGCATTGGCCGCCGCGGTGATTTCCTCGACCTCCTCCCAGCTCGAGCGCACCAAGCCGCCGAGGCCGCGCCGGGCCTGGTAGCTCCCACGCTTGTCGGGATCGGTGACGATGGCTTCCCAGGCCTCGACCGGATCGGCGTGCAGGTCGCGGGCCTCCCGCCAGAGGCGCAGGAGGGTGCTGCGCACCATGGGATACTTCAGCCGCGCCGCGCTGTAGATGTACCAGGAGTAGCTGGCTCCCCGCGGACAGCCGCGGGGCTCATGGTTGGGAAGGTCCGGTCGGGTCCGGGGGTAGTCGGTCTGCTGGGTCTCCCAGGTGACCAGGCCGTCCTTGACGTAGATCTTCCAGGAGCAGGCCCCGGTGCAGTTCACCCCATGGGTGGAGCGCACGACTCGGTCGTGCTGCCAGCGCTGGCGGTAGCCGCGCTCCCAGGAGCGATCCTCGTCGGTGGTGCGGCCGTGGCCGTCCGAGAACTCGTCCTGGACCCGCTTGAAGAAGGTGAGTCGGTCGAGGAAATGGCTCATCGCTTCGCCCCTGTGGAATGGTAAGGAGCCGTTTGATGCATCATCCCAACACCTTTCGCCGGGCGGGGGATTGATCGAGATCAATCGCGGGATGGAAAGTCCACCCGGGAGGTCGGGAATCCGAGCCCTGGGATCTCAAGAAGGGGGAAAGGGCTAAGGGGCGGCAGGGCCCGATAGGGGAAGGGGGCCGAAGAACAGGGCCGAGAGGGCGGTGCTCTTGAGGTAGGTCAAGGCTGGGGGAGGGGCGCGGGCATAGGCTGGGTACCTCCTGCTATCCCCTCGAGGTCGCTATGGCCGCCAAGCCGGTCCGTCTGCTGCTCGTGAACCCCATGCCTCCCGACAGCTTCTGGAGCTTCCGCTGGGCCATGGACCGGATCATGCCCCGCGAGCGGGCCCTTAATCCGCCCCTGGGGCTGGCCACACTGGCGGGCCTGTGTCCGGACCACTGGGAGGTCACCATCGTAGATGAGGCGGTGGAGTCCCTTCCGGTGGAACCGGACGCGGACCTCGTCGGGGTGTGCGGCATGGGCGTGCAGCACGAGCGCCAGCGTCAGCTCCTCGCCACCTATCGGGACCGTGGCTACTTAACCGTAGCTGGGGGGAGCTTCGCCTCCCTCTGCCCGGACCGGTTCGAGGGGGTCGCCGACTGCGTGGTGGCCGGCGAGGCGGAGCGGATCTGGCCCCAGTTCTGCCGGGATTGGGAGGACGGGGCGGTAGAGCCCCTTTACCAGGAGCAAGAGGCGGTGGAGCTGACCGAGGTGCCGGTCCCCCGGTTCGACCTGCTGGATCTCAGCCGCTATGCCACGGCGAGCCTCCAGTTCTCGCGGGGCTGTCCCTACCGATGCGATTTCTGCGACATCATCGTCATGTTCGGCCGCCGGCCCCGGACCAAGCCCCCGGAGCAGATCGGCCGGGAGCTGGACGCCCTGCGGGCGCAGGGGGCGAACAGCGCCTTCTTCGTGGACGACAACCTGATCGGCAACAAGAAGGTGGCCAAGGAGCTGCTGCGCTACCTGGCCGACTACCAGCGGCGCCACGATTATCCCTTCGAGTTCGGGACCGAGGCCTCCCTGAATCTGGCAGGCGATCCCGAGCTGTTGGAGCTCTTCCGGGACGCCGGGTTCGGCTGGGTCTTCCTGGGCATCGAGACGCCCGACGTGGAGAGCCTTAAGGCCTCCGGCAAGACCCAGAACACCAAGACGGACCTCCTGGAGTCCGTGCGCACCCTCTACCGCTACGGCATCGACGTGTTCGCCGGCTTCATCGTCGGCTTCGAAAACGACACCCCGGAGACCTTCGAGCGCCAGCACCGGTTCATCGTGGCCGCCGGAATCCAGGTGGCCATGGTGGGGCTCCTTACCGCCCTGCCGCATACGCCCCTCTACCACCGGCTGGAAGGGGAGGGGCGCCTGCGCCGGGACGTGGCTCCCGGCGACAACACCGGCGGACAGACCAACGTGCTGCCGGCGGGGATGAGCTACGAGGCCATGATCGAAGGCTACAAATGGCTCTACCGCCGGCTCTTCTCGGATGCCGACATCGCCCGGCGCATCCGCAACAAGCACCGCTACCTTCGCCGCCCCAATGCTGCGGGCACCGGCCATGCGGCCGGTGAGCAGATGCGGATGCTGGGGCGGCTGCTTTGGCAGGGCATCCTGCCCGGGGGGCCGCGACGCTGGGCGTGGTTCCTCGCTACAGTGGCCTCTCCGCCCCGGCTTTGGCCGCACGTGGTGACGGACTGGGTCCGGGGACTGAGCATGCGGGACTACGTCCGCCGCCATTTCGAAGAGGCCTCGCCCCGCACCTGGGCGCGGGCCAGCCGAGCCCTGACCTCCCTGAGGGAGTTCTGCGAGCCCGCTTTTCGACGCGGGGCCCTTTCCGCGGAGATGGCGGCGTCCCGGGAGGCGCCGAGGCTGACCATTACCCTGCGCGGAGCCGTGGAGAGCCGCTTCTTCGGCACAGCCCGGCGTCGGCTGGAGCGCTGGCTGCGACAGCCCCGCGCCTCCCTGACCCTCTACATCGGCTCGGTCTACCAGTGGCAGCGGGAGCCCCTTCTCCGCTTCCTCCGGCGCCTGAGCCGGTATCGGGGCAAGGTCACCATCTACCTAACGGAAACGGCCAGGCATCAGCTCGGGATGGAGCTCCAGCGCTGGAACATTCTGTTCGAGTGCTGGGCTGCGGAAGGCTTAACGGAACCCTTGCGCGAGCCCACCCCATTTGTAGAGACGGAATCGGGGCCCGCGTAACGGTGGCTATGCCCTCCAGCCCCCCTCGGGCCCTGACCTACCGGGCGCACGGCAACTGCTACCTCAACCTCACCAACCGCTGCACCCTGCGCTGCGGCTTTTGCCCCAAGTTCCGGAAGGATTGGGTGGTGGACGGCTACGACCTGCGCCTCAGCCATGAGCCCGAGGCCGAAGAGCTGCTAGCTGCCATTGGAAACCCGCGGGCGTTTCAGGAGGTGGTGTTCTGCGGACTGGGGGAGCCCACCCTGCACTGGTCGGTGCTCTTGGAGGTGGCTGATCGCCTTCGGGCGGCAGGAGCCGCGGTGCGCCTGAATACCGACGGTCTGGCCAGCTGGCGAACCGGCCGGAACGTGACCCCCGAGCTGGCGGGCCGGATCGACACCGTTTCCATCTCCCTGAACGCCCAGGGCGAGGCGGTCTACAACCGGCATTGCCGTCCTCCCGCTGAAGGAGCTTTTCCGGCAGTCCTGGAATTCGCGAGCCGGGCCCGTGAGCGCCTTCCGCGGGTGATCTTGACCGCCATCGAGGGCCTGGAAGGGGTCGACATCCCCGCCTGCCGGGCCTTGGCCGATGAGCGCCGCGTCGAGCTGCGCGTCCGCAGGCTGGACCGGGTGGGCTAAGGGGCGGGTCCCTTTGAATCGTTGGCGACTCGAGCAGCGGCACCCAGGAGCCGGGGCAAGGAGGCCTTGAGGGCGGGTGGCGTGGAGCGGGTCTGTCCCGCCGGAAGCCCCTAGGCCCTGCGGGCGGCGGTGGAGCACGGCGCCGACGCGGTCTACCTGGGCTTCGGGGATGACACCAATGCCTGCAACTTCCCCGGCCTCAACTTCGATCCCGGCGGTAAGGTGCGGAAGGCGGTGGCGTTTGCCCACATCCGGGGACTTCGGGTCCTACTAGCCTTGACCACCTATCCCCGGCCCCAAGCCGAGCAGGAGAACGTCCCGAAGGGGGCGCTGGATCCGTACGTCCGAGCCGGCCTTCCCGGTGAGGGGCCAGAACTCCCCCCACCGGCCCTGAAAGCCCAACCGGTTCCCGGTATCGATTACCTCCAGGGCGATTCGCTTGCCCTCCAGGTCCGGCAGTCGCTGTCGGAAGGCCTGACTCCGTCCCAGGAGGGCCCAAGTCCTGGCAATGGCCTCGCGGTGGATACGGTCGGGACAGCACCGTAGGTGGAAGTAGAAGGCGTTCCACCCCAGCCTGGGTACATGTCCCGCCAAGGTCTTCTCCAAGGTAGTCGAAATTTGAGCTAACCGGGTTGGGGTTGGTGGGGGGCCAAAGCCCATTACGGGGCAACCCTACCGGAAGTGGCGGAGCCCCTCGGCCCAGGTCAGGAGGTCCAGGTTCTCCTGCTGGGCCCGTTTCCGGGCGTGAAGCACCCTATCGACCTCGGCTTCCGGGACCACCTCCATCATGATGGCCAGCCCATCGCAGCCACTGACGTGGGGCAGCATCTGTTGGATGAGGTGCTGCGCCTCCTCCACTTCCCTTTGACTCAGCGCCTTGTGCTCAGCCAGCTCGGACAGCCGGCGGGACGCGTCGATGCCCAGGTCGTGCTCCTCCAGGAGCCCATCGATGTAGTCCCGGCCGAACATGGGAACGAGGGCCGGGTAGAGGGCCTCCTCTTCGTAGCGGAAGTGCGGACCGGTGAAACGGGTGCACTCCTCCAGTCGCGCCCGAATCGCCTTTCGATCCCGGTTCCGGAAGGCCTCGCCCAGGGCGAGAAGGGTGTCCCGGATCTGGCGATGTTCGTTACGAAAGTGGTGGGTGAACTGCTCGATGGGCTGCGACATGATCTCCTGACTTCGCTCCTCCTGCCGTCCTTCGGTTGTCTAGGTCGTGATCAAGGGAATTCCCCCCCCCTTTAGATTATTTCAACCCAGTTTCCGGGGGCTTGCCTTGATATCGATCAAGGAGAAGGCGTCTTCCAGTCCCGTCCCTGCAAAAGAGGCACGGGTGGCGCTGCCCTCCTTAGGGAAGCCCGAGGCTGGGTGGCTTTTTTTCTTCAATCGGAAGCCGGACTGACCATCGCGCTACCAGGAGCCTTCGCCCGGGGAGAGCGTACAGGATCTGGGCTTTGGGGCGCTTGCGGAATCCAGCGGCCTCTGACCGCCGGAGGGGGCGATCCCTCCCGGGGAACGGGGTGCCGTAGAGGGGGCAACCCCGGGCTAGCCCCGGAAACGCTGATAGGCGAGGTCATCTACATCCATCTCAGGGGCTTCTCCGGTTATCCGATCGGCCGTTAGGCGCCCGGCACCGGCGGCCATGGTCCAGCCCAGATGGCCGCCGCCGGTGGCCAGATAAAGCCTTCTGACTGGACACTCGCCGAGGATGGGCCGGCCGTCCGGGGTCATGGGGCGCAGGCCCGCCCAGGTTTCGCCCTCGTCAAGGTCGAGGCCCTCGGAGACTTGTGGAAGGACCGTGGCAAGCGTGTTCCAAAGGGCCTGGAGGCGGTGGGGATGGGGCTCCGTGTTGAAGCCTTCCAGATCGACGAGTCCGCCGACCCGGAACCGATCGCCCAGCTGGGTAAAGGTGATCGCCCTTTGGCTATCTATGAGCGGGACGGCCGGGACCTCGAGGCCTTCCGGTGTGGGGAGGGTCAGGGAATAGCCCTTGACCGGGTAGAGGGGAAGGCGCAGGCCCAAGGGGCGGGCCATGAACGGGCTTGCGCTGCCGGCCGCCAGGACGTAGGCGTCTCCGGTGAAGGTGCCCTGAGCGGTGGTGACGCCGTTTACCTCTCCTAGGTTTTCCAGCAAGCCGCGAACCGGGGTGTCGAGCCGGAATTCCGCTCCCTGCTGCTCGGCGCGCCGAGCGAGCTCCTCGGTGAAGACATGGGCGTCGCCGCTCTCGTCCCCGGGGTAGTAGATTCCCCCCGTCAGCTCGGCCTTACAGGAGGCCAGGGCCGGCTCTCGGGCGGCGACCTGACCGGAATCCAGCACCCGGCAGTCGACCCCTTCCTCGGCGAGCAGGGAGGCCTCCGCCCGTCCCCGCTGGAAGGCGCCTTCGTCGGAAAAGAGCACGAGGCTTCCCTGAGTCACATCCCGGTAGCGGAGTCCCTCCGAGGCGCGCAGCTCCCGCAGGACCGAAAGGCTGTAAGCCGCCAGCCGGGCATTGACCCGCAGGGAGTGCTGGAACCGGGCTCGGCGGCAGTTGGCGAGGGTCTGCCAGCCCCATCGCCCCATGCCCAATAGGGCTTTGGGATGGAAGCCCAGGGCTGGGTGCAAGGACCCTGGACGGGTCAGCATCTGGCGGGGGAGGTGGGGCTTGTTCCAGGGAGCGGCATTACCCGCGTGGAGGATGCCGCTGTTGGCGTAGCTGGTCTCCTCCGCGACCCCCGCCCTTCGGTCCAGGACCACAGTTTCCACTCCCCGGGAGGCCAGGAAGAAGGCCGTTGCGGTTCCGAACAGACCGGCTCCGATAACGATGACGCGCATAGGCTCCGATCTTTAATTGCCACTTGGGGAGGAAACTACGGATCTCGTGTCTTGATCGCGGGGGAAGGGCTTGAGCCAAAAGCCGCAGCCTTCCGGTCCCCTCCGTTCCCCTCGGGCTTCTTGGGCCCGGTCCGAGTCCTTTCGCCCCCAGGATGTCCCCCGTTGCATGCCATTTCCGAAGTTGGCGAACCGGACCGTGCCTTGGTCATCTATGGGGACCTTGAGCTAGATCAAGGCGATCCAGGGGTCCCTGTCCCAGAATTCCCATTTTAGAAATAGGGCACCGTTGGAGTTGCTCCGGTGGGGACGAGGTGCTGGGAAATCGAGCTCTACTGGAGGGGAGGGGAAGGACTATGAACACCCACCGGATGGAAGTGGACCCCGAGCTGATCCGCAAACACGACAAGCCCGGTCCCCGCTACACCTCCTATCCGACGGCGCCGCACCTCCATAGCAGCTTCGGTCCGGGCAATTTCCGTCGGGCGGCGGCGCTCAGCAATGGCGCCTACCCCCAACGGCCCCTTTCCTT
>JAHEOG010000154.1 GCA_018609925.1 Gammaproteobacteria bacterium | reverse complement strand
GGGGTGTCCCAGGCCGTGCGCGATCGGGCAAAGGACCGCGGCCTGCAGATCTTCGACGCCACCTGCCCGCTGGTCACCAAGGTCCACATCGAGGTGGTCCGGCATCACAAGGAAGGCCGCGAAGTGGTGCTCATCGGTCACGCCGATCACCCCGAGGTGGAGGGCACCATGGGCCAGGTGAAAGGCGGCATCCACCTCATCAGCACCCCCGAGGAGGTGTGGCAGCTGGAGGTGGAGGACCCCGACAACCTGGCCTATGTCACCCAGACCACCCTGTCCATGGACGACACCGAAGAGGTCGCCGCAGCCCTCAAGGAGCGCTTCCCCAACATCGCCGCGCCCCGCAGCGACGACATCTGCTACGCCACCCAGAACCGCCAGGACGCGGTCAAGCGCCTGGCCCAGCAGGTGGACGTGGTCCTGGTGGTGGGCGCGCCCAATAGCTCTAACTCCAATCGCCTGGCCGAGGTGGCCCAGCGCTGGGGGGTGGACGGTTACCTGGTCCAGAATGCCGACGACCTCGACCCGGCTTGGCTCGAGAATTGCGAAACGGTGGGTGTAACCGCCGGCGCTTCGACCCCGGAGGAGCTGGTCCAGGGGGTCATCTCCAAGCTCCGCGATCTGGGCGGCAGCGAGCCCCAGGATCTCGACGGGCCGGAGGAAGGCATCTACTTCACTATCCCCATCGCCCTGCGCAAGGCCGAGGAGGAGGCCTGAGAGCGGGGCGATAGCGCCCGTTTTGTGCTACACGATCCGTCGCTCCCTGACGGATTGGGTCATCCCCGCCCCGGGGAACCGATCCTTTGGCCCCCAGCCCCTCCCGGGCTGGGGGCTTTCTTTGCCAGGTGTGGAGATTGCAGGGAACCCTCCCGCGGCCTTGTCCGTGCTAGCCAATACAACCCAACGCGGAGCCGGGTATGGGCCCTGATCCCCTGACTCTTCCACCGAAACCGCATAATCGCCCGGCCCCCGAACAAACCGGGGCCCGGGGTGCCCTGTGGATCCTGATCGCGGCGCTGGCCTTTCTTGGGGCGGCTCCCGGCCAGGCGCAGACGGTTGCCGGGAAGATTAACGCCGTCGGCGAGGACTACCTGGTCGTGGCCGGGACCCGGTTCAGCGTGGATGAGCGGACCCGGGTCAGGCCTTTGCCAAGCCAAGAGGTAGAGGGCGGGAAAAGCCGGCCCCCCTCCCGCGATTCAGAGGCTCGGGAAGGCCGGTGGGTGCCGTATAGCCCCTCCCTTCTGGTGGATGTCGCCGGGGCCCAGGTGGAGGCCACCGGAAGGCGGGCCCGGAGGATCGAGCTCCTGCCCTACGGCTCGGTGGAGGACTAGACATGGATCCCCGACTTCTGGCCGCGGTTTCCACGTTGTTCCTTCTGGTCTTCCCTTCCTACCTGCTGGCCCAGAGCAAGACCGACTACTGCTATACCAGTCCCGCCGTCAGCTCCTCCATCGAGCCGAACATTGTGCTCATGCTCGACAGCTCGGGAAGCATGGACCGGGAGGCCTACGATCCCCACTGGGCTTACGACAACTGCATAGAGAATGGAAACTGGTGCTCTAATGCGAACAACAATGGAAATTACGACCCAAGCCAAAACTATTACGGCTACGCCAAGCAGGACCACTGGTATAGCTGGATGGGGAGCGGGTTCACTCCGGTGTCGGATTGCACTTCTTGCGGATCCACGATTCCCTGGCGGGATGGCAGCGGCAATTTCACCGGCAACGCCGTCAACTTCGTCTATATGGACCGCATCGATGTTTCCCGCAAGGCCCTGATCGGGGGAAAGACCTCCCCCCGTATCTCCAACGATCCGGGCTCCATCAACACCTTTGAGCTGGAGGACGGGGAAAGCATTGATCCCGTGGCCGGAGTGGAAGAGCAGGAGAGCCCCTCGGGCGTCATCCAAGATGTCGCCGACGACGCCCGGTGGGGGGTGGCCACCTTCGCCGGCTCCGGTTTCAACGTGGATGGGGCCGAGGTCAACAAGGACGTCCGGAAGGCGAACCTGACGGATACCTATACGGCCATCGAGAACTGGAGTCCTACTGGCAACACCCCGCTGGCCGAGGCCCTTTGGAGCCTAAACGGCTACTTCGCCCAAGAGGCGGACGCGGGCGATATGCCCGGTAGCATCAGCGGGGACGGTCCCCGGTACAAGGGGGGGGACTACAACATCAACGACAAAAGCGATCCCCTCAACTACGGGACCGGGGGCGACCCAGAGTTCGCGTCCTGCGCCGACAGCTTCGTGCTCTACATGACAGATGGGGCGCCCACGGCGGATGACAAGGTCCCCTCGGAATTCGATCCCTTCGACCAGAACCCGGATACCGGGAATACCTACGACTCGCACTTCGATGCCAGCAACGAGATGGAGGACGTGGCCTTCTACGGCCGGGTCCAGGACCTTCGCCCCAGCGATATCGACGGCCGGCAGAATCTGGTGCTCTTCCCCTTCTACGCCTTCGGGAGCAGCAGTACTGCCCGGGATCTGCTCAAGCGGGCGGCGGTGACCGGGGGCTTCGAGGACCGCGACGGGGATGGGGTCCCCTACCAGAGCAGCGACTGTACCATCGGCTCGTCCAACTCCGATCCCAAGTGTGCCGAGTGGGACGAGGACCTCGACGGCGAGCCCGAAAACTACTTCCAGGCGGAGGACGGTTCCCGCTTCGAGGGGCAGCTCCGCCAGGCCATCTCCGCCATCCTGGAGCGGGCCTCCAGCGGGACCACCGTTGCCACCATATCCACCCAGACCCGCAGCGGCGGCGAGCTTTTGCAGGCCTACTACCTGCCGCTCCAGACCCGGACGGGTTCGGCCGGGACAGTGGAGGTCCCCTGGGAGGGCTTCTTGCGGGGCCTGTGGACCGATCCCAAGGGCAACATCCGCGAGGACAGCCCGGACGACGACCAGCTCAAGCTCACCGAGGACGACATCAGCCAGTTCGAGTTCGACGATACCGACCAACAGGTGGTGGCCAACCTCTTCCCCGATGACGGCTCCGTCTCCGGCTCGGAGGCCGGGGACAACGTCCCCGATACCTGCGATGTGAGCTCGGGGGCGGTGAGCACGGTGGCCAGCGTGGACCTGAGCCCCCTCTGGGAGGCGGGGCAAAAGCTAGCTGAGCGGGATCCGGCCACCCGGAGCATCTGGTTCAATCCGGACGATCCCTCCGTGGCCAACGCCAATGGTTTGGCGGAGTTCACCACCGGCAACGCCTCTGAGATCAAGCCCCACTGGGAGGTCTCCTCCTCCGAGACCGAGGACCTGATCAAGTTCATCCGGGGCTACGACAACCCCAACGGCAATACCGCCTTCCGTAACCGGCAGGGCGACGACTGGACATCCGCAAATTACTGGGGCTCCGGAGGGGGGCAGCACCCCTGGAAGCTGGGCTCCATCATCACCTCCACCCCGCAGGTCTTGCGGCCGGGTGCGGTCTCCGAATACACCGATTCCGGGGGGACCTATCTCAATTATGTCCGCTCCAGCACGGTCCAGGACCGGCCCTCCCTGGTTTTCGTTGGGGCCAACGACGGCATGCTCCATGCCTTCTACACCGGCGACGTGGAGCCCAAAACCAGCGATCCCAACGTCACGGCGGACCTGAAGGACGAGGCCGCGAGCAAGGAGGCG
>JAHEOG010000153.1 GCA_018609925.1 Gammaproteobacteria bacterium | reverse complement strand
TGACCCGGAAGCAGGCCGATCGCATCGTGTCCGGGCTGGACTACCTGCTCGGGGAAGTCCTGTGACTCGGGTACGCCACCTCCTGCGGCTCGGCGACCTCGGCCGGGAGGAGGTGGAGGCCCTGCTGGAGCGTACCTTCGCCCTCAAGGGCTACCAGCGCACGGATGTCCCCCACGCCAGCCTCCCGGGCCGGATCCTGGGACTGCTCTTCGAGAAGCCCTCCACCCGTACCCGGGTATCCTTCGAGGCCGGGATCTACCAGCTGGGGGGCCACGGCATGTACCTGGCCCCGGACCAGCTCCAGCTCGGTCGCGGCGAGCCCATTGCCGACACGGCCAAGGTCCTGTCCCGCATGGTGGATGGGCTCATGGTCCGGACCTTCGGCCATGACCGCATCGAGGAGCTTGCCTGCCACAGCCATGTCCCGGTCATCAACGGCCTGACCGATCGCTGCCACCCCTGCCAGGTCCTGACGGACATATTCACCTGGTACGAGCGTCGGGGGCCCATCGCCGGGCGAACCGTGGCCTGGATCGGCGATGGCAACAATATGGCCCACTCCTGGATCGCCGCGGCGGCGCTGCTGGGCTTCGAGGTTCGACTCGCTTGTCCGAAGGGGTTCGAGCCGGATTCCCCTATCCTCGCCGAGGCCGGCGATGCGGCCCGTCTGGTGGGCGATCCTCGGGAGGCCGCTGCCGGGGCCGACCTCGTTACCACCGATGTCTGGGCCAGCATGGGCCAGGAGGCGGATCGGGAGGCCCGGGACGGGGCCTTCCAGGCCTACCGAGTGGACGCGGAGCTGATGGCCCTGGCGCGCGGGGACGCCCTGTTCATGCACTGCCTGCCCGCCCACCGGGGCGAGGAGGTTACCGCCGAGGTGCTGGACGGCCCGCAGAGCGTGGTCTGGGAGGAGGCCGAGAACCGGCTGCACACCCAGAAGGCGCTTCTGGAGATGCTTCTGGGCTCGGGGGAGGCAGGACGCGGCTAGAGGGAAGGGCAGGGGCTCCCGGGCGTCGCGCCCTGCCCGGCGCCCCGACGTCAGCCCCGGCCAACCTCGGCCGATGGGCGAAGCCTTCTAGGCGGGCCTACTTGCCCATGCCCCCCAGGCACTCGGGGGAGGCCAGGGTGGCTCGGTCGCGGGCCTCCCATTCCTCGGGGGTCAAGGTGTGCATGGACAGGGCGTGGACCGGTCCCGCCAGCTCTTCCTTCAGGGTCCGGTTCACCGCGCGCTGGCGGTTGATCCGATTCTCTCCCGCGAAGCGCTCGGAGACCACGAAGACCTTGAAGTGGCTCTCCGAGCCGGGCGGGACGTTGTGCATGGAGCTCTCGTTGATCACCTCCAGGTGGAGGGGGTCCAGGTCCCGGCGCAGCTTCTCCTCGATGGTCTCCTGCACGTTCATGGCTGTCTCCGTTGATGGGCCTCAGGGGGTGGCTGGCCGAACGGGCTACTCGCGCTCCAGCGATAGGGCTACGGAGTTGATGCAGTAGCGCAGGCCCGTGGGCTGGGGACCGTCGGGGAACACGTGGCCCAGATGGGCGTCGCAGGAGGCGCAGCGCACCTCGGTGCGGACCATACCCAGGCTGGGATCGCGCTCGGTGGTTACTCGCGCCTCCTCGAAGGGCGCCCAGAAGCTGGGCCAGCCGGTGCCCGATTCGAACTTCTGCTCGGAATGGAACAGGGGCTCACCGCAGCACACGCAGCGATAGGTCCCCGCGGCCTTGGTGTCAACGTATTCCCCGGAGAACGGGGGCTCGGTGCCGCCCCGGCGACAGACTCGGTACTGCTCGGGGGTAAGCCGAGTCTTCCAGTCGGGCCGGGTCTTGGTCTGCGTATCGCTCCCTCGGCTCATAGCAGGCCTCCCTGGGCGCCTCGCCTCGTTGGAAAACGGACGTGATCGTGCGTTTGCGCGGGCAGCGCTGGACCGCGGGCGACAGGGGTGGAAAAATTGCCCGCGCCCTCAGGATAGCGCCGCCACTAGCGGGAAAGGAAGGTCTTGAAGCATGGCCGACGTCGCCAAGGCGGTCCTCGCCTATTCGGGCGGGCTGGATACCTCCATCATCCTCAAGTGGCTCCAGGACGCCTATGGCTGCGAGGTGGTGACCTTCACCGCCGACATCGGCCAGGGCGAGGAGGTCGCTACCGCCCGGGACAAGGCCCGGGAGCTGGGGATCTCCGAGATCTATGTGGAGGACCTGCGCGAGGAGTTCGCCCGGGACTTCGTCTTCCCCATGTTCCGGGCCAACGCCGTCTACGAGGGCCAATACCTCCTCGGCACCTCCATCGCCCGACCCCTGATCGCCAAGCGCCAGGTGGAGATCGCCCGGGAGACCGGGGCGGACGCCGTTGCCCACGGCGCCACCGGCAAGGGCAACGACCAGGTGCGCTTCGAGCTGGGCTACTACGGGCTGGCTCCCGAGATCCAGGTGATCGCCCCCTGGCGGGAGTGGGACCTGGACAGCCGCGAGAAGCTCCTTGCCTACGCCGAGGCCCACGGCATCCCGGTGGAGGGCAAGCGCGAGGGCGGCTCCCCCTATTCCATGGACGCCAACCTGCTGCACATCTCCTACGAGGGCGGTCCCCTGGAGGATCCCTGGGCGGAGCCCGAAAAGGCCATGTTCCGCTGGTCGGTGGCCCCGGAGCAGGCCCCGGACCGGCCGACCTACGTCGAGATCGACTTCGAAGGCGGCGATCCGGTGGCCATCGACGGCGAGGCCCTGGCCCCCCACGAGCTCCTGTCGCGGCTCAACCGGCTGGGCGGGGAAAACGGCATCGGCCGGCTGGACATCGTTGAGAACCGCTACGTCGGCATGAAGTCCCGCGGTGTCTACGAGACCCCCGGCGGCACCATCCTGCTTCAGGCCCGCCGCGCGGTGGAGTCCCTCACCCTCGACCGCGAGGCCGCCCACCTCAAGGACGAGCTCATGCCGCGCTACGCTGAGCTGGTCTACAACGGCTACTGGTGGGCCCCCGAGCGGCGCATGCTGCAGGCCGCCATCGACGAGAGCCAGCGCGAGGTCTCCGGCACCGTCCGGCTCAAGCTGTACAAGGGCAGCGCCACCGTGGTGGGACGGCGCTCCGAGCGCAGCCTCTATCGCCCCGAGCTGGCCACCTTCGAGGCCGGCGTCGACTACGACCAGGCCGACGCCGAGGGCTTCATCAAATTGAACGCCTTGCGTTTGCGGCTGGGTAGGATGCGGGGTCGTACCTAGAACGGCCCTTCGTTCCCGGGAGCCGGGCCCCGCCGGAGAGGCGGGGTTTTTTCCGTTAGTGGGGCTGCTCGGCGGGCCCTTCCCCTCCTACAGGTCCTTCCTCCGAGCCGTTGTCGGCCGGATCCGGGACTTCGCGCCCGTGCTCTTCCTCTGTCCGGTAGATGTGCACGTCGCGCTGCGGGAAAGGGATAGTGATGCCGTGCTCGCGGAACAGCTCGTCAATGCGGAACCGGATGTCCGAGGGGGCGAAGAGGTAGGCGTCAACGTGGGTGAAGAAACGCACCTGGAACTCCAGGGCGCTGTCGCCAAAGCTTTGGAAGTAGACAATGGGGGCCGGGTCGGAGTAGACCTGGGGGTGCTCGTTTACCGCTTGCATGATCAGTTCCCGCACCGTGGCGGTGTTCGAGCCGTATGCGACGCCCACGTCCAGGATCACCCGGGCGATGTAGCTGTTGTGGGTGAGGTTGGTGACGGTGGTGGAGACCAGCTCGGAGTTGGGCACGATCAGCTCGAAGCGGTCGTAGGTCTGGACCACCGTGGAGCGGACCTTGATCTCCTGCACCACCGCCCACTGGCCCTGGTAGTCGATGATGTCGCCCACCTTAATGGGGCGCTCGAACAGCAGGATCAGCCCCGACACGAAGTTGTTGACCACGTTCTGGAGGCCGAAGCCGATTCCCACGGACAGGGCGCCGGCGATTATGGCCAGGTTGGTCAGGTCGAACCCGGCCACCGAGACCGCCACCAACGCCCCGATGATCAGCACCACGTAGTAGGTCAAGGTGGCGATACTGTTGCGCAGGCCGGGATCCTCGGTGAACCGGACCAGGAAGACCTCGCGCATCCGTCGCCGAAGCCACTGCCCGATCCGGAAGGTGAGCACCACCACGACGACGGCGAGGACCAGTGCGATCAGGGAGAGCTCGTAGCCGCCCACCCGGAAGCCGAAGATTAGCGGCTCCAGTGCAGCCCCAACCTGAGCAACCGGAACCCCCCAGACCACAAGCACGGCCAGGATCCCCGCCAGGTAGACCAGTCCGCGGACCCCCGCCCCGAGGACCCGGGAGAGCTGGGCGATGCGCTCCTGACTGACGACCGGGGCAACGGCTTCGGGAGGCCGGCCCTGCCCCAGCCGGCGCATCCCTCGGGTGAGGGCGGTCGCCATCGCTCCCGCTACCAGCAGGATCAGCACGGTCCCCAGGAGGTTGAGCAGGATCCACATGCTCAGGCGGTGGTAGCCAAGCAAGGAAGCCCCCGCGGGTACCAGGGCGAGGCCCCTCAAAGCGGTTCGGATGAGGCCCAGCACCACCGTGGCCTGGGCCAGGGTCAGGGGGCTCTTCCGCCGCAGGGGCACCCAGAGGCGGCGGCTGGCGAGTTGCCAGAGGGCAACCAGGATCACTAGGCTGAGCAGGAACTGGATCTCCTGGCGAACAGTGCCCGGCAGCCCGATGGCCTGTTCGGTGTAGGCAAGGAGAATCCCCACCAGCGCCAGCGCGAACAAAACCCGGCCCAGGCGCCAAAGGCGGGCCATCGGGGGCTGGCGCAGGTGGGAAAGGAAGGCCAGGGGTTGCCCGACCTGACACAACAACGGGAAGAGCCCCACCCCGAACCGGTAGGACGCGAACAGGCCCAGGCCCAGGATGATGACGATTCCAAGCTCCTGGGCTCGGGCCCCGGTGGTCTCCAGGAGGACCAGCAGTGCCACGGGCAGGGTCAGGGAGAAGGCGCGCTCCCGGAGGGCAGCCAGCGCCCCGATGGCGGCCGCGGTGGAGCCGTTGCCGGGCCGGGAGGACAGCCGGCGCACCCCTCGGCCGCTCGCCATCCGGATTCCCGCCCCGGCGGCCAGGCCTGCCACCAGGGCGATGCCGAGGCCCCAGGGCCCGCCGGCGGCTGCTGCCAGCGCCTTTAGGGTCCGGAGCAGCTCCTGCGCCTGCTGGCCCGCCTCGGCGAGCAGCCCCTGGAGCGTGGCCGGGGACAGCGTCGACGGGCCGCGGGTGAGCAGCCCCGCTTCCCCTCCGTTGGCCGCGACCGCCAGCGCCGGGAGCAGCGGCAGGACAAGGGCGGCGAGGGCAGGAAGGCGGAAGTGGCCAGCCCTCATCCGGTAGTAGCCCCGGCGCTGGCCGAGCCGGCGAGGCGAGCGTACTTGGCCAAAACGCCGCGGGTGTAGCGCGGCGTCGGCCCGCGCCAGGCCTGGCGGCGGCGCTCCAGCTCCTCCTCGGCGACGTTCACCTGGAGCAGGCGCTGGTCGGCGTCGATGGTGATCTCGTCGCCCTCGGCCACTAGGCCGATGGGCCCGCCCACCGCCGCTTCGGGGGCCACGTGGCCCACCACCATGCCGTAGGTCCCCCCGGAGAAGCGCCCGTCGGTGATCAGGCCCACCGAGTCGCCCAGGCCCTGCCCCACCAAAGCCGAGGTGGGCGCGAGCATCTCGCGCATGCCCGGGCCGCCCTTGGGCCCCTCGTAGCGCAGCACCACCACGTCGCCGGCGTTGATCCGCCGCGCCTCGATGGCGTCCATGGCCTCGTCCTCGGAGTCGAAGACGCGCGCCGGGCCGGTGATGCTGTGGCTCTTGAGGCCCGAGACCTTGGCCACCGCGCCCTCGGGGGCCAGGTTGCCCTTGAGCACGGCGATGTGGCCGCGCGGATAGACCGGATCGTCGATGGATCGGATGATCTCCTGATCCGGATCCGGCTGGTCAGGGACGTGGGCGAGCTGCTCGGTGAGGGTGGCGCCCAAAATTGTCCGGCATTCCCCATTAAGGAGCCCCGCGTTCAAAAGCATCTTCATCACCTGGGGCACGCCGCCGGCGTGATGGAACTGGGTGGTGACGAACCGCCCCGAGGGCTTGAGGTCGCACAGCACCGGCACCTGCTGGCGCACGCGCTCGAAGTCGTCGATGGTCAGCTCCACTTCCGCCGCATCGGCGATGGCGAGCAGGTGCAGCACGGCGTTGGTGGAGCCGCCCAGCGCCATGACCACGGCGATGGCGTTCTCGAAGGCCTCCTTGGTCATCAGGTCGCGCGGCCGGATACCCTGCTGGATGGCCCGCACCAGCACCTCGCCGGATTCCTCGGCCGACTTGCCCTTCTCCTCGTCCTCGGCGGCCATGGTGGAGGAGTAGGGCAGGCTCATGCCCATGGCCTCGAAGGCCGAGGACATGGTGTTGGCGGTGAACATGCCGCCGCAGGAGCCGGCGCCGGGGCAGGCGTTGCGCTCCACGCCCTTGAGGTCTTCCTCCGGCAGCTTGTTGGCCTGGTATTTCCCCACGGCCTCGAAGGCGGAGACGATGGTCAGGTCCTCGCCCTTGTACCAGCCGGGCTTGATGGTGCCGCCGTAGACGAAAACCGCCGGGATGTTCATGCGCGCGAGGGCGATCATGGCCCCGGGCATGTTCTTGTCGCAGCCGCCGAGGGCGATCACCCCGTCCATGGACTGGCCCTGGCACACGGTCTCGATGGAGTCGGCGATGACCTCCCGCGAGACCAGGGAGTACTTCATGCCCTCGGTGCCCATGGAGATGCCGTCGGAGATGGTGATGGTGCCGAACATCTGGGGCATGGCCCCGGAGCCGAAAATAGCCTCCTCGGCCCGGTGCGAGAGGTCATTGAGCTTCACGTTGCAGGGCGTGATGGTGCTATAGCCGTTGGCCACGCCGACGACGGGCTTGCTGAAGTCGTCGTCGTCGAAGCCCACCGCGCGCAGCATGGCGCGATTGGGGGTGCGACGGACGCCCTCGGTGGTGGCGCGGCTGCGATCGTTGTTCGCCATGGGTTTCTCCGAACAGCGCGGGTTTCGAACGGGCGGTCAAACCAAGGAGGTCACGGAGGCCCCCGGCATGGCCTTCGGAGTGGGTCCCGGTAAGACCTTCCCGCTCCGTGGGCTCCGTGACCTCGGTGGTTTGAGGTACTTGGGAAAAAGGCTAGCTGAGGTGGTCGGCGCCGATCTCGCGCAGCCGCGGCACCTCCAGCCCAGCGGCGTCGGCGTGCTCCAGGGCGCGCCCCAGCCGGGCCGGAGCGGTGCGCCCGGTATTGCCGTGCTCGGGATCGGCCAGCATGGCCTCGGCCAAGCCCGCCACCAGCCGCTCCCGGTCCAGCTCCCGGCCGACAAGCCAGAACTGGATGGCCAGGATCTCGTCGGCGACCTCCTGGGCCAGCTCGCGGTGGTGGTTCCAGAGCTCACCGGTGGTACCGCCCGTGACCAGCCCGGCGATGTTGATGGTCAGGATGTAGAGGTTCTTGCGCACGAGCTCGAACAGCAGCTCGTCCTCATTGGCCACCTCCCGGGCCTCCAGTCCGATGGCGCGCAGGCCCTCGGCCAGAATGCCCGCTTCGGGCCCGTAGACCGGCGAGGCGAGGATCGGATTGATCGCTTTGCCGGCCTTCTTCTCGAACCAGACGGCGGAGGCCGTCGGCTGGGGCAGGTCGTGGGCCTGCCAGTCCCGCGGCAGGAGCTCGTTCTGGATGAGCCCCAGGCGGTCCCGCCAGGGCTCGGGCATGGCCTCCAGCACGGGATGGAGGTCGTCCTCGCCCACGGTCACCAGGACCAGAGCCGGCTCCGGATAGATCGAGGCTGCCTCATTCAGGGGAATGTCCCGGGTGACCGGATGCACCGGGTGACCGGCTTTCAAGAGGCCATGGGCGAAGACCCCGCCCATCTCGCCGAGTCCGACGACCACCACCGGTGGCTGCATTGCGGTTCTCCTACTTATGAGATTGATAAGAGGATTTGCGATCTGGTGCTGCTCCTGATTGGGAATCCGGTCCCAAAGGAGTGTGAAGGCTTCAGTTGTCAGTTGTCAGTAATCAGTCGTCAGAGCAAATCCCCAGATTCGATTCCCTGTCTTTTTCTGCCGACTGCCTACTGACAACTGACGACCCGATTCGCGGTCTGGCCCTCTACGAGGGCCGGAGACCGTAGGATTCCACGAGGTGCCAAAGGCCTCGGTCTAGCCTTCGTCCGCGCCCCCGGCTCCTCCCTGCTGTTGCGCCTTGCGCTTCTGCTCCCGGAGGTCCTCCAGGCGGGACCGGGCCTCCTCGAGCTGGCTCCGGAGCTTCTCCAGACGCTCCTGGGCGGCCTGCTCCTGCTTTTTGAGGTTCTCGATGCGCTCCAGGTAGCGCACGTAGTTCTGTTCGCTGCCCAGGCGCATCTGCTCGCCCTTGACCCGGTTCTGGCGGGCCTTCTCGTAGACCTCCTGGGCCCGCTCGACCTTCTGCTCGAGCTGCTCCACCTGGATCTCGGCCTCGGAGATGTCGACATCGGCCGGCGACGTCTGGTCGCTCTCGGACTCTTCCGGCTCCGCCTGGGCTTCCGGGACCTGGCGGGTCCCGGAGGTTTCCATCTCGATCTTCTCGTAGTCGCGGCCTTCGGGCGGATTGTCGCTGTAGTTGGGAACCCCGTTCTCGTCGGTCCACTTGTAGACGGTGCCCGCAGGGGCCGGCACGGCGAACAGCACCAGGGCCGCGCCAGCGGCTGTCAGGATAGAGATCGGGATGGGGGTACGCTTGAAGCGGTCGCCGTTCATGGTTGGCCTCCGGGTCGATCAGGAGGGATCCGGGCCCTTAGCCGGGGCCCGGCCCTCCGAATGGGGAACGTGCAGGTGGACCTGCACGTCCCGGACGCGCGTGCGTCGTCGGATCCGATCGCGGAGCTCATCGGCGCGGGCATAGGCCTCCCCCAGTGAGAGGTCCGCCGGCATCGCCACCGAGAGCTCCAGATGGACCTCGCCTCCCAGGTAGTGGACCGTGCTGTCCTCCAGCGCCACGGTCGAATCCATGCGGTCAGTGCAGTCCCTGACCTCCGCGAGGACGGTTTCTCGGTCCGGCAACAGGAGGGCGCCCGCCTCGTCGTCTTCCGGGTCCACATGGACCTGGACCTCCGAGACCTCGGGCCGGTGCTCGATGACCCGCCGCCGGACCCGCTCGGCGATCTGGTGGCCCTCGGACACGCTGATGGTATCGGGGACCTCGATGTGGACGTCCACCCATGCCTCGGGGCCCATGCGCCGGGTCCGCAGGTTGTGGACGGACTGCACGCCTTCGGTGTTCCGGATCTCGGCCTCGATCTGCTCCACCTCGTCAGGGTCCAGGGCCGTATCCACCAGCTCCCGCAGGGCGTCCCACCCGAGGCGGCCACCGGCCCAGACCACCATCAGGGCCACCGCCACCGCGGCCACGGTGTCCAGCACCAGCCATCCCATCATGGCTCCCGCCACGCCGACCAGCGCAGCCACCGAGGAGAGGGCGTCGCTGCGGTGGTGCCAGGCGTTGGCCACCACGCTCGCCGCGCCGTAGCGACGCCCGATCCGCCGCTGCAGGCGGAAGAGCCATTCGTTGGCCGCGATGGAGAAGGCCGCGGCGGCCAGGGCTGGCCAGGTGGGAATGGGCAGGGCCCCCTCCGCGAGGCGCATGACCGCGCTCACCGCGATCCCCAGCCCGGCGCCGATCAGGATCACCCCCAGCAGCACCGTGGCAGCGGTCTCGAACCGGGCGTGACCGTACGGGTGGTCGCTGTCCGCCTCGCGGGCCCCGAGCCGGACGGCGACCAGGACCAGCACGTCCGTCACGATGTCGGAGAGGGAGTGGAGGGCGTCGGCGATCAGGGCCTGGGAATGGGCGAAGATCCCGGCGATGCCCTTGACCACCGCCAGGCCCAGGTTGGTCCCAACGCCGATCCAGGTGACGCGGCGGGCGGCGCGGTAGCGCTGGGGATCGGAGGCCCGCGGAACCGGGGCCTCAGTCGTCTCCGGTGTCATCCCCGCCTATCCGCAGGAGGACCACCAAATCGTCGCCCTCCTCCCGGGACTCGATCACGGTGTGGCCGTGGACCCGGCACCAGGCCGGGATGTCGTAGAGCACCCCGGGGTCGCTGGCGCGTACCTCCAGGGTCTCGCCGTGGGCCATCTGGTCCACCTGGGCTCCGGTACGGATGACCGGCATGGGGCACAGCAGCCCCCGGGCGTCGAGGATCTGGGGCTCGGAGCCGGTCTCAGACATGCCACTCCTCGGGGATCTGCGCCGGGGGCATGGGGGCCACCTCGGTGACGTAGGGCTCCCCGCCGGGCGGGGTGATCTCGGCCCGTACCCGCTCGGCCGTCTTGCCCTTGCCGTAACGTGCGGTTATGGCGGCCGCCGTTTCCAGGTCCTGTTCGCCGGGTTCGCCCTGAACCAGCGCCAGGGGCCCGGGGTTGTCCAGGTCCCGCACGGAGTGGAAGCGCTTGCGGTAGCCGTTCATGAAGTGGTTCTCCCCCTCCTCGCGGGCGACGATCAGCTTGAAGTTGGGCGCCGGGCGCAGATGGCGGCCCAGCTTAAGCAGCATGATGTCGTCGAGGTCGTACTCGCGGGTCCCGCGGGTCTCCCAAAGATCGGCGAGCTTGCGGGAGAAGGTCTCGTCGGTGAGGAAGCAGCAGCCCCCGGCCGGCTGCGAGTAGTCCTCGAAGCCGTAGTGCTCGGCCAGCGCCATCTGCGGCTTGCGCGAGCGCCCGGAGAAATCGAGGAGCTGCCCGCGGTCCACCCAGCCCATGCGCTCGGGCAAAGTGGGCTCCAGGCGCTTGGCGCACAGGGGCCGCAGCAGGCGGTCGCCGGCGCCCGACTCCTCCGCCACCACGGGGAAGGTCTCGCGGCGCTGGGATTTGGGGCGCTGGCCGATGACCTCGCCGGTGATGACGAAGTCGAAGCCGCGGGCCTCCATCCAC
This sequence comes from Gammaproteobacteria bacterium, assembly GCA_018609925.1. Lineage (GTDB taxonomy): Bacteria > Pseudomonadota > Gammaproteobacteria > Thiohalorhabdales > Thiohalorhabdaceae > Thiohalorhabdus. The sequence continues at coordinate 9,138 of JAHEOG010000153.1, read as the reverse complement.
TCCCGGGCCTTGCCCACCATGAAGCCCTTGCAGTCCAGGCAGGGATTCAGGTTCTGCCCATAGCCGTGCTTGGGATTGGTGACCACCCGCACGTATTCCTGGGAGATGTCCTCGATGTGGAGCTTGATCCCCACCTGCTCCGCGGCCCACAAGGCGTTGTTGCGCTTGGCCTTGTCCTTGTCCTTCTGGCGGATGGCGTGGGTGTGCCCCTCCACGCAGAACCCCGTGAAGAAATTAATGCCCTCCACGTGCACGCCCTGGTCCTTGACGACCTGGGCCGCCAGCATGGAGTCCAGTCCGCCGGAGATCAGCGCCACCGCCTTGGGACGCTCGCTCATTCATGCTCCTCCGTGGCTTGGCTTCCCGTTACGGGCCCTTCCAGAGTAGGGAAACGCCCCCGGGCCAGGGAGGTTTCCCCCCGGCCCGCGGGACCGAGTAGAATGGGCATGCCAGATGATAACGCATCCAGCCCGGCGATGCCGCCGGTGCCTGGGCTGGTCGGCGAGGGCTTTCCCTATAGGAGACGTTCGTGGCCGAGCAAGGTTCCCCAAGCCCCGCGTCTTCGGACCCGACCGAGGACCCCGAGGCCATCCTGGCCCGGGCCCGGGAGCGGGCCCAGAGCCACGAGTGCCCCTTCGCCGGCGAGCTTACCCCGGGGGAGGCCTATGCCCTGCTCGAGGCCTTGCCGAACGCCAGCCTGGTGGATGTGCGCACCCAGCCCGAGCGCGACTTCGTGGGCTATCCCACCCTCGGCACCCACGTGGAGTGGGAGACCTATCCGGACATGGCCCCCAACCCCGAGTTCCCGGACGAGCTCCGGGAGGAGGTGGGCCCCGATCCCGAGCAGGTGCTGGTGTTCATGTGTCGCAGCGGCAAGCGCTCGGCCCGCGCCGCCGAGGCCATGACCCGCGAGGGCTACCGCTACTGCTTCAACCTGCTGCAGGGCTTTGAGGGCGACAAGGACGAGGCCGGTCACCGCGGGACCCGGGCCGGCTGGAAGGCCGAGGGCCTGCCCTGGGAGCAGCGCTAGCCCCGGTTGTCGCCGATCTTCCACGCCCCTTCACGAGTCCTCGGTTCCGCGCCGCGGCCCGGCTGTGGCAGAATTCCCGCCTTTCGCGGGCCCCTCCCCCGCCCGCAACCGCCAGCCCATCACGGGACCCGCTCATGGAGTGTGACTACCGACCCCACGACGTGGAGCGCGCTGTCCAGGAGCGCTGGGAGGCCGAGGACGCCTTCGCGGTCGCCGAGGACCCGGACCGGGAGAAGTTCTACTGCCTGTCCATGTTCCCGTATCCCTCCGGGCGGCTGCACATGGGCCACGTCCGCAACTACACCATCGGCGATGTCATCGCTCGCTACCAGCGCATGGAGGGCAAGAACGTCCTCCAGCCCATGGGCTGGGACGCCTTTGGTTTGCCCGCGGAGAACGCCGCCATCGCCCACGGCATCTCCCCGGCGGCCTGGACCCGCGACAACATCGCCGAGATGAAGGCCCAGCTCAAGCGCCTGGGCTTCGGTTACGACTGGAACCGCGAGCTCGCCACCTGCGATCCCGACTACTACGTCTGGGAGCAGTGGCTGTTCGTCCGCCTCCTGCGCCAGGGCCTGGCCTACCGCGATCAGGCGGCGGTGAACTGGTGCCCCTTCGACCAGACCGTGCTGGCCAACGAGCAGGTGGTGGACGGCCATTGCTGGCGCTGCGACAGCCCCGTCGAGCGCCGCGAGATCGACCAGTGGTTCTTGGCCATCACCGCCTACGCCGACGAGCTGGTGGACGAGCTGGAGGCCCTGGAGGGATGGCCCGAGGAGGTGCGGGCCATGCAGCGCAACTGGATCGGCCGCTCCCCCGGCGTTCAGATCCGGTTCCCGGTGGCGGACAGCGAGCGCGAGCTCTCCGTGTTCACCACCCGGCCCGACACCCTCATGGGGGTGACCTACATGGCGGTGGCGCCGGAGCACCCCCTCGCCCAGGAGGCCGCGGAGCGCGATGCCGAGGTGGCAGCCTTCGTCGAGGAGCTGCGCCACCGCGCCACCTCCGAGGCCGAGATCGAGACCCAGGAGAAGCGCGGGCTGCGCACCGGCGATTGGGCCGTCCATCCCATCACCGGCGAGCGCCTGCCTGTGCTCGTGGCCAACTTCGTGCTCATGGAGTACGGCGAAGGCGCGGTCATGGCGGTGCCCGCCCACGACCAGCGGGACTTCGAGCTCGCGAGCCGGTTCGGGGTGCCCATCCGGCCGGTGGTGGTGCCTGAAGGGGGCGACCTCGACGCGGAGGAAATGGAGGCCGCCTACACCGACTACGGCGTGCTCAAGGATTCCGGGCCGTTCTCCGGACTTACCTCCGAGGCGGCCTTCGACGCCGTGGCGGACCGCTTGGAGGCCGAGGGTCACGGGGAGCGGCGGACCAACTACCGCCTGCGGGACTGGGGGGTCTCCCGCCAGCGCTACTGGGGCGCTCCCATCCCGGTGATCCACTGCCCCGCCTGTGGCGCGGTGCCGGTTCCCGAGTCGGAGCTGCCGGTGGTGCTGCCGGAGGACGTCGAGCTCGCCGTACCCGGCTCGCCGCTGGCCGAGTCGCAGGCCTTCCGCCGCGCCACCTGCCCCGAGTGCGGCAGCGAGGCGGAGCGGGAGACGGACACCTTCGACACCTTCGTCGAGTCCTCCTGGTACTTCGTCCGCTACTGCTGCCCCGACAACGGCTCGGCCATGGTCGACGAGCGGGCCCACTACTGGCTCCCGGTGGATCAGTACGTGGGCGGGGTGGAGCACGCCGTGCTGCACCTGCTCTACGCCCGCTTCTTCAACAAGCTCCTGCGCGACGCTGGGCTGCTGACCAGTGACGAGCCCTTCACCCGGTTGCTCACCCAGGGCATGGTGCTGAAGGATGGCGCCAAGATGTCCAAGTCCAAGGGCAACGTGGTCGATCCCCAGGAGATGATCGACCGCTTCGGCGCCGACACCGTACGCCTTTTCATCCTGTTCGCCGCGCCGCCGGACCAGGCCCTGGAATGGTCCGACGAGGGGGTCCAGGGGGCGCACCGCTTCCTGAACCGGCTGTGGCGTCTGGTGTTTGAATTCACAGAGGCCGGCACCGCCCCGGCCCTGCCGAGCGAGCTCCCGGAGGAGGCCGCGGATCTCCGCCACCGGGTCCACGAGCTGATCCAGCGCGCGAGCCGGGACGTCCGCCAGCGCTACCACTTCAATACCGCCGTCGCCGCCGCCATGGAGATCACCAACGCCCTGGCCAAGGTGGTGGACCGGGAAGATCCGGCCATGCGGGCGGTGGTGGGCGAGGCCCTGGACGCCGTGGTGCGCCTGCTGGCCCCCATGGCCCCCCACATCGCCGCCACCCTGTGGCAAGGCCTTGGCGGCGAAGGCTGGCCGGAAGACGCCCCCTGGCCGGAGCCGGACCCGGCGGCGCTGGAGCGCGACACCGTGGAGATGGTGGTCCAGGTCAACGGCAAGAACCGCGACCGCATCCAGGTGGCCGCCGACGCCGACGAGGACGCCATCCGCGAGCAGGCCCTGGCCTCGGGGCGGGTCCGGGAGCATGTGGGGGAGGCCCCGGTGCGCAAGGTGGTGGTGGTGCCGGGCAAGCTCGTCAACGTGGTGGCCAAATGAGATCCCGCCTGTCCCGGCTGCTCCCGGCCGCCCTTTTGGGCCTGCTCGCCGGCTGCGGCTACCACTTCCCCGGCGCCGTGAGCTTCCCCCCCGGAATCGAAAGCGTCTATCTCGACGCCCAGCCGTCGGACACCTTCCTGGCCGAGAATCTGAACGACATCCTGAAGCGGGAGGGCACGGTCGAACTGGTGGACAGCCCGGACCGCGCGGACGCGATTCTGCGGGTCGAGGGCGGGCAGATCACCAGTCAGGCTGCGGCCATCGACCGCCAGGGTGTGGCCACCGAGTACGAGGTGGGGGTCCGTGCCGACTACCGGCTGGTGCGTCCCGGGGTTGCGGCCAACGGCACCGAGGAGGGGGACGCGGAGCAGGGAGACGTAGAGGGAGAGCAGGGGCAAGGGGCGGACCGCATCCTGAGACGCGGGGACGGCTTGGAGGTGAGCCGGACGGTGCCCTTCGAGGCCACCACCAGCCCCGCCGCCGAGGAAGCCAACAAGCGCCGGGTGGGCCGCCAGGCCTCCGAGGAGCTGGCCCGGGAGATCCTCGGCAACATCCAGTCGGGATTCTAGTGGGCCGGTCGGAATGAGGCTGCGCTCCGAGGACGATCTCGACCGGGCCCTTAGCCAGGATCCGCCCCCGGTGATCCTCGTCCACAGCGATGCCCCGCTGCTGCGCGAGGAGGCCGCTTCCCGCGTGCGCCGGGCCCTGGCCGCCGATCCGGAGGTGGAGCGGGTGGCCTTCCGTGCCGAGGAGGGCCTGGACTACGCTGCCATACGGGAGGAGGTGAACGCCCCCTCCCTGTTCGCGCCGCGGCGGCTGATCGAGCTCCACTACGGCGGCGGCGCCCCCAAGGACGATGGCGCCAAGTGGCTGGCCGAGTATGCCACCGATGCCGCTCCCGACGTGCGGTTGCTGGTGACCTGCGGTTACCAGAGCAAGGACGACCAGAAGAAGAAATGGTTCCAGGCGATTGCCGAGCACGGTGCGGTCCTGGCCCTGTTCGCGCCCCGGCGGGAGGAGCTCCCCGGCTGGCTGCGTCGCCGTGCGGGCGAGCGCGGCCTGGAGCTGGACCGCGATGCCCTGGCCTTGCTGGCCGAGCGGGTGGAAGGCAATCTGGAAGCGGCGGCCGGCGAGCTGGAGAAGCTCCTCCTGTACACCGGTGGCCGCGGCGGCGCGCTCTCGGCCGAGGACGTCCTGGCCGCCGTGGGGGATCAGGCCCGGTTCTCGGTCTTCGATCTGGCCGAGGCCGCCCTGGGCCAGGAACCGGAGCGCGTCGTCCGCGCCGTGGCCTCCCTGCGGGCCGAGGGGGTGGAGCTGCCTCCCGTGCTCGGGGCTTTGGCCAAGGAGCTGCGGACCCTGATCGCCCTCCAGGATCGGGCGGCGCGCGGCGAGGACCTAAACGCGGCCTGCCGGGACCTCAAGGTCTTCTACCAGCGTCAGCAGGCCCGCAAGGCCCAGGCGCGCAGCCTGCCCGCCGGGGAGGCGGAGATCGCCCTGGGCCGACTGGCGCGGATCGACCGCGTGGCCAAGGGCGCCGAAGGCGGTGATCCCTGGGATCTGCTGGAGGCCGCCGCCCTGCGCTTGGCCGGGGCCTCGGAGCCGCCGGCGGCCGTCGGGTGAGCCTATCCCGCGCTGGTGGGCTTCCCGCAATCGGGTCAAGGAGGTTGGAGGATGAGCGACGACGTCACCGCCTACGTCCACGAGCTGGGCCGGACGGCCCGCGCCGCCGCGCGCGACCTGAACCGACGGGATCCCGGCCTCAAGGACCGGGCCCTGCTCGCCACCGCCGACGCCCTGGAGGCCGAGGCGGCGGCGGTGCTCGAGGCCAACGCCGAGGACCTGGAGCGCGCCAGCGACGAGGACCTGGATCCCGCCCTGGTGGACCGGCTGGAGCTGAGCGAGGGACGGGTGGCGACCATGGCCGACGGGCTGCGCCAGGTGGCGGGCCTGCCCGACCCCGTGGGCGCCATCGACGGCCTGGCCACCCGGCCCAGCGGCATCCAGGTGGGCCGCATGCGGGTGCCGCTGGGCGTCATCGGCATCATCTACGAGTCGCGGCCCAATGTCACCGCCGACGCCGCGGCCCTGTGCCTGAAGTCGGGCAACGCCGCCATCCTGCGCGGCGGCCGCGAGGCCCTGGCCACCAACCGCGCCATCAGCCGGATCATGCGCCGCGTGCTGGAGGAGACCGGCCTGCCGCCGGGGGTGGTCTCGGTGGTGGATACCCCGGACCGGGCCGCGGTGGGGGCCCTGCTGGGCATGCCCGAGCACGTGGACGTCATCATCCCGCGCGGCGGCAAAGGGCTCATCGAGCGCGTCGCTGCCGAGTCTCGGATCCCGGTGATCAAGCACCTGGAGGGCAACTGCCACACCTACGTGGACGGCGGCGCCGATCTGGGCAAGGCCGCCGAGGTGGCCTTCAACGCCAAGACCCAGCGCCTCGGCACCTGCAACACCATGGAGACCCTGCTGGTGGATACGACCGTGGCCGGTGACTTCCTGCCCGGATTGGGCCGCCGGCTCCGTGACGCCGGTATCGAGCTGCGCGGCTGCGAGGGCACCCGCGAGCTGGTGCCGGAAGCCGAGGCCGCCACGGAGGCCGATTGGGACACCGAATACCTCGGCCCCACCCTGGCGGTGCGGGTGGTGGACGGCTTCGAGGCCGCCCTGGAGCACATCGCCGCCCACGGTTCCGGGCACACCGACGTCATCTGCACCGAGCACTACAGCCGGGCGCGGCGCTTCCTGCGGGAGGTGGACTCGGCGTCGGTGATGGTCAACGCCTCGTCCCGAGTCGCCGACGGCTACGAGTACGGCCTGGGGGCGGAGATCGGGATCTCCACCGACAAGCTCCACGCGCGCGGCCCCGTCGGTCTGGAAGGGCTGACCACCCAGAAGTTCGTGGTCCTCGGCGACGGCCAGGTCCGCTCGTGAGGCCGGCCGCGGATTGACCGCCTCGGAGCCCCTGCGCGGCGAGGGCCCCCTGCCCCTCCTGGGCGGGACCTTCGACCCCATCCACTTCGGCCACCTCCGGCCCGCCGAGGAGGTCCGCGCCGCCCTCGGTGCCGAGCGCTTCCTGCTGATCCCCTGTGGTGACCCGCCTCACCGCGATAGCCCACTCACCAGCGCCGAGCATCGCCTCGCCCTGACCCGCGCCGCCGTCGAGGGCCGGGAAGCCGCCGAGGTCCTGGACTGGGAGGTCCGCGCCGAGGGGCCCTCCTACACGGTGCGCACCCTGGAGTGGCTCCGAGAGCGCTTGGGTCGCCGGCCCATCGTCACTATGATAGGTAGTGATGCCTTCACCCAACTTCACCACTGGCACCAGTGGCAGCGCTTGCTGGAGCTGACCCACATCGCCGCCCTCCGCCGGCCGGGAGCCCCCCTGCAATCGCTGGAGGAGCCCCTGGCCACCGCCCTCGCCGGACGCTGGGCCCAGCGCCCGGAGGACCTGGCGGAGGAACCGGCGGGGCGGGTCATGGCCTTCGACGTGACCCGGCTGGACATCAGCGCCACCGAGATCCGGCAGCTGGTGGCCGCCGGGCGCAGCCCGCGCTTCCTGCTGCCCAGAACCGCGGAGGACTACATCGCCGCCCATGAGCTCTACCGCCAAGCCCCCTGAGAAGGAGCCGCTTTCCGCGCAGGACTCCGAGGCCCTCCTGGCGATCATTCGCACGGCCCTGGAAGACCGCAAGGGCCGGGACATCCAGGTCCTGGACGTCTCCGAGCGCAGTGGCTTCGCCGACTACTTTGTCATTGTCACCGGGACTTCCGCCCGCCATGTCAGCGCCATCGCCGACCACCTCCAGGAGCAGGTCAAGCACGCCGGCTACCCACGCCCTGGAGTCGAGGGCGCCGAGGCGGGGGACTGGATCCTCCTCGACATGGGGGGGATCGTGGTCCACGTCATGCGCGCGGAGGTCCGGGCCTTCTACAACCTCGAGGAGCTCTGGACCGACCTCCTCTCGGACTCCCCCGGCCCGGGCCCGGACTCGGCCTCCGGCGGCTGAGTCCTCCGGGGCCGGTCCCGTCATGCACGAGTCGTCCCCCCTGTACCTGGCCAGCGCATCGCCGCGCCGTGCGGCCCTCCTCGACCAGATCGGCGTGGCCCACCAGGCCATCCCCGCCGAGGTGGACGAGGCCCACCGGGCGGGGGAGGCCCCGGCCGACTACGTCCACCGCCTCGCCATCGCTAAGGCCGAAGCCGGCGCTACCGCCGCCGGGCTCCCGGACCCCGCCGGGGGGCTGGCCCTGGGCGCGGATACCACCATCGAGCTCGGCGGCCGGATCCTGGGCAAGCCCGCGGACGCGGACGAGGTGCGCGCCTGGCTGCTGGCCCTGTCGGGGCGCAGCCACGATGTCCTGTCCGCGGTGGCGGTGACCGACGGCGACCGGGTCGAGGCCCGACTCAACCGCACCACCGTGACCATGCGGGAGCTTGACCCCGAGGAGATCGAGGCCTACCTAGCCACCGGCGAGCCCGAGGGCAAGGCCGGGGGCTACGCCATCCAGGGTCGGGCCGCGGTCTTCGTGGAGCGCCTGGAGGGCAGCTACTCGGCGGTGATGGGGCTGCCCCTGTTCGAGACCGACCAGCTCCTGCGGGCCTTCGGCAGGGGCACCCTGTGAGCGGCAACGAGGTCCTGATCAACGTCACCCCGCAGGAGGTGCGGGTGGCCATCGTAGAGAACGGCCTCCTCCAGGAGGTCCACGTCGAGCGCCCCTCGGCCCGGGGCATCGTCGGCAACATCTACAAGGGCAAGGTGGGCCGGGTCCTGCCCGGGATGCAGGCGGCCTTCATCGACATCGGCCTGGACAAGGCCGCCTTCCTCCATGCCTCCGATGTCCTGCCGCCGGAGGGGGCCGACCTTCCCGAGAGCGGCGAGGAGCCCCGCATCGCCGATCTCCTGTCCGAGGGCGACGAGGTGGTAGTGCAGGTCCACAAGGACCCCATCGGCACCAAGGGTGCGCGGGTGTCCACCCAGCTCGCGCTGCCGTCGCGGTTCCTGGTCTACATGCCGTTCATCGAGCGGGTGGGGGTGTCCCGGCGCATCGAGGATCCCGACGAGCGGGACCGGCTCAAGGCCGCGGTGACCGACTACCACCCGGAAGAGGAGCCGGGCGGGTTCATCGTGCGCACCGTCAGCGAGGGCGTTGCCGGGGAGGACTTCCAGCGCGACGTGCGCTTCCTGCGCCGGCTCTGGGACTCCCTTCGGGAGCGCCTGCGCGAGGCCAAGGCGCCGTCACTGGTCCACGAGGACTTCACCCTGCCCATGCGGGCCATGCGCGACATGATCGACGAGCGCGTGGAGCGGGTCCGCATCGACAGCCGCGAGACCTGGGACCGCATCCAGAGCTTCGTCCGCGACTTCGTCCCCGAGGTGGCCGACCGCATCGAGTACTACCCCGGCGAGCGCCCCATCTTCGACCTCTACTCGGTGGAGGAGGAGATCCAGCGCTCGCTGTCGCGCAAGGTCTACCTCAAGTCGGGGGGGCACCTGGTCATCGACCAGACCGAGGCCC
>JAHEOG010000152.1 GCA_018609925.1 Gammaproteobacteria bacterium | reverse complement strand
CTTCTACCCGCCCATCCGAGGCAGGGCGATGAAGTACAGGGCGATTCCGCTGCCCAGCAGCCCGGGGATCGGCGAGATCGCCGTGAACCATACGTCGTAGTCCACTTCCAGGGAACCGAGAAGGCCAGCATGCCGGTAAAGTGCATGGCCCAGATGCCGGTGCCCATGGCGAAGGCGCCCGCAAGGTGCCATCCCCGTCGCCCGAGCCCCGTGCAGGCCGCCTGCATCCGATCGATAATCCACAGGGCGGTCAGGCCCGCCGCGCACGCCACCACCATGGACAGCACCACCAGGAAGGGATGGTAGCTCCCTTCCAGAGGGGGCCCAGCGTCGGAGCCGGAGAAGCGAAGCGCCAAATGTCCAAGGCTCCCTCCGGGAGGGCGGGGAAATTCACGTGTCCGGGAGTGTCACGGATCCCCTCAAAACGGGGTTCCTTTCGGGTCCCAAACCGTGAGCCTCCGGGATCTGAGGAAAGGCTTGGGTTTGATCGGCTTCATTGGCGGCGGACAGACGTGTATAGTCCCATATTTTCCGATCCTTCGGAGATTGGCCTACCCCAACCCAGCAGGAGAGCCGGTCTATGACCCAGGCGAGAACCCCCGCTCCTTCACCCTCCGGGGAAGGCGACGAGCGCCACCAGATCGTCATCGTTGGCGGCGGTGCCGGGGGTGCGGAGCTGGCCTGCCAGCTCAGCAAACGTCTCAAGGACTCCGAGGAGGCCGCGGTCACGCTGGTTGACGGCGCCCTGACCCACCTTTGGAAGCCCCTAATCCATGAAGTGGCGGCCGGTACGCTCGACTCCTACGGGGACGCAGTGGATTTCCTCGCCCTCGCCCGCCAGAAGGGGTTCCGCTTTCGCCTGGGGGCCATGGAGGACCTGGACCGGGAAAACCGGGAGATCCAGCTCGCCCCCATCACCAACGACGAAGGGGGCGATGTGGTTCCACGCAGGCGCTTCCGGTACGACACCCTGGTCCTGGCCGTGGGCTCAACCACCAACGACCTCGGCGTGGAAGGCGTACTGGAGCACAGCCACTTCCTGGACCACCGCGACCAGGCGGACCGATTCCAGGAAAAGCTGTTCCAGAAGTTCCTCCACGTCCAGACCCAGCAGGGCGACCCCGAGGAGGGCCAGCTGGATGTGGTCATCGTTGGCGGGGGCGCCACCGGTGTTGAGCTGGCCGCCGAGCTGAACTTCGCCGTGGAGCAGGCGGCGGCCTACGGCCTCGATCGCATCAATCCCAAGGAGCACATGCGGATCCACCTCATCGAGGCGGACGATCGGCTACTTCCTGCCCTACCCGATCGGGTGGGCGCCGAGACGGAGAAAAACCTCCGGGACCTGGGCATCGAGATCCATACCGGAGACCTGGTCACCCGGGTTACCGAGGAGGGAGTGGAGACCCGCAGCGGAAAGTCCTTGCGCGCAGGCATGAAGGTCTGGACGGCGGGGATCAAGGCCCCCGATTTCCTCGCGGACCTGGACGGGCTGGAAACCAATCGGATCAATCAGGTGGTGGTGGGCCAGACCCTGCAGACGACGCTGGACAGCAACATCTTCGCCTTGGGGGACTGCGCCGAATGCCCCTGGCCCGAGCGCGATACCACCATTCCTCCCCGGGCCCAGGCAGCTCACCAGCAGGCCACCCTATTGGAGAAGTCCTTCCTGTGCCGGCTGGAGGGCAAGAGCCTGCCGAAATTCGTCTACAAGGATTACGGCTCCCTGATCAACCTGAGCCAATACAACACCGTGGGCCGCTTGATGGGGAACCTCACCGGGAACATCACCATCGAGGGCTTCATGGCCCGGGTCGCCTACCGGTCACTGTACCGCATGCATCAGCGGGTGCTCTTCGGCTCCTGGCGGACCCTGCTGGCCATGCTCGGAGACTGGATCGGGCGCACCCACCATCCCCGCCTCAAGCTCCACTGAAGGCGAGGCCCCCGGGCCCCTACCCGGCACGGGGGCCCTTGGTTTTCGCCTCCTTGCCCTGTCGCTCAGGGGGTGCCAGGCTTTCCTCGTCCAGAAGCGGGATCCGGCTAGCCCCTACTGTACCCCCAGGGCCCGGGTCTCCAGCTCCTGGATGCGATCGCGGAGCCGGGCCGCCTCCTCGAACTCCATGTTCCGGGCCTTCTCGAACATCTCCTCGCGGAGGCGCTGGATCTCGCGGTCCGCCTCCTCTGGGCTCAGGGCCCCGTAATCCCCCGACCCCTCCGCCACCTTGGCCGGCGCGGGCCCGGTGTAGCCGCCCTTCTCCGGGACCCCCTCCAGGATGTCGGTGACCTCTTTGCGGATCGTCTCGGGAGTGATGCCATGGGCCTGGTTGTGGTCCTGCTGCTTCTCCCGCCGGCGCTCCGTCTCGTCGATGGCCCGCCGCATGGAGCCGGTCTCATCGTCGGCGTAGAGGATGGCGGTGCCGTTGATGTTGCGGGCGGCGCGGCCGATGGTCTGGATCAGGGACCGCTCCGACCGCAGGAAGCCCTCCTTGTCGGCGTCCAGGACCGCCACCAGGGAGACCTCGGGCAGGTCCAGGCCCTCACGCAAGAGGTTGATGCCCACCAGCACATCGAAGCGGCCCAGGCGCAGGTCGCGGATGATCTCCGAGCGCTCGACGGTATCTACATCCGAGTGCAGGTAGCGCACCCGAACCCCCACCTCCTCCAGGTAGCTGGTGAGGTCCTCCGCCATGCGCTTGGTCAGGGTGGTGACCAGGGTCCGTTCGCCCGCGGCGATGCGCTCGTTGATCTCGGACAGCAGGTCCTCAACCTGGGAGGTGGCAGGCCGAACCTCCAGGCGTGGATCCACCAGCCCCGTCGGCCGCACGATCTGCTCCACAACCCGACCGGAGTGCTCCCGCTCGTAGGGGCCGGGGGTAGCGGAGATGAAGACCGTCTGCGGCATCAGCCGCTCGAACTCCTCGAACTTCAGCGGCCGGTTGTCCAGCGCCGACGGCAGCCGGAAGCCGTACTCCACCAGCGTCCGCTTGCGGCTGAGGTCGCCTTTGTACATGCCCCCGATCTGGGGGATGGCCACATGCGACTCGTCGACGATCAGCAGGGCGTTGTTGGGCAGATAATCGAGGAGGGTGGGCGGGGGCTCCCCGGGCCCGCGGCCCGAGAGGTAGCGGGAGTAGTTCTCGATACCGGAGCAATAGCCCAGCTCCTGCATCATCTCGATGTCAAACCGGGTGCGCTGCTCCAAGCGCTGGGCCTCCACCTCCCGATTCTCGGCGCGCAGCTCCGTCAGCCGCTCCTTGAGCTCGCCTTTGATCTGCTCGATGGCGTCGAGCAGCGTGGCCCGCGGGGTCACGTAGTGGGTCTTGGGATAGATCGTAATCCGCGGCTGCCGGGCGGTGACCTCGCCGGTCAGGGGATCGAAGGTGGACAGGGTCTCCACCTCGTCGTCGAACATCTCGATGCGCACCGCCTCGGCCTCGTTCTCCGCCGGGAAGACCTCGACGGTATCGCCCCGGACACGGAAGGTGCCGCGGCGCAGGTCGGTCTCGTTGCGGGTGTACTGGATGTCGGTGAGCCGGCGGATAATGTCCTTCTGGTCGATCCGGTCCCCGGTGCGCAGGTGCAGGATCATGCCGTGGTAGGCCGAGGGATCACCCAGGCCGTAGATGGCGGAGACCGACGCCACGATGATGGCGTCTTCCCGCTCCAAAAGCGATTTGGTGGCCGACAGCCGCATCTGCTCGATATGCTCGTTGATGGAGGCGTCCTTCTCTATGAAGGTGTCGCTGGAGGGGACGTAGGCCTCGGGCTGGTAGTAGTCGTAGTAGGAGACAAAGTACTCCACCGCGTTTTCGGGGAAGAAGCCACGGAATTCGGCGTAGAGCTGGGCCGCCAGGGTCTTGTTGGGGGCCATGATGACGGCCGGGCGGCCCAGGCGCTGGATCACCTGGGCCATGGTGTAGGTCTTGCCGGAGCCGGTGACCCCCAGCAGGGTCTGGAAGGCCTCGCCATCGGCGAGGCCCGTCACCAGCTCTTCGATGGCCGTGGGCTGGTCCCCGCTGGGCTGGAAGTCGCTGCGCAGGCGGAAGGGATTCTCGGACATGGGTCCATTCTACCAAGCCGTCCGGCCCCGGGTCCGCATCGGGGATCGGGGGAAAAATGGCGGCCCCGGCCGGGGGTGTGCTAGATTTCCCGGCGCAATCAATCCATCCGGGCAAGGAGCCCATTCGTCTTGCATTCCCGGCTCGCCGACCGCATCCAGGGCATCCAGCCTTCCCCCACCCTAGCCGTCACCCACCGCGCTACCGAGCTCCGGGCCAAGGGGTATGATGTCATCGGACTGGGGGCCGGAGAGCCCGATTTCCCCACCCCCGAGCCCATCCGCCGAGCTGCCATCGAGGCCATCGAGGCGGGCCACACCCACTACACCCCAGTGGACGGCATCGCCCCCCTGAAGCGGGCCATCCGCGACAAGCTCAAAGGGGAGAACGGGCTAGACTACGCCGACGAGGAGGTCATCGTCTCCTGCGGCGGCAAGCAGGTGGTGTTCAACCTCGCGCTCTGCCTCCTTCAGGAGGGCGACGAGGCCATTATCCCAGCGCCCTACTGGGTGAGCTACCCCGACATCGTCCGTCTAGCCGGTGCCGAGCCGGTGGTGGTTGCCACCGACGACGCGGCCGGGTTCAAGATGACCCCCGCTCAGCTCGAAGAGGCGATTACCGAGAACACGCGGCTGCTCATCCTCAACAGCCCCTCGAATCCAACCGGCGCCCTGTACACCGCCCAGGAGCTGGCGGGGCTGGCCGAGGTGATCCGGGCCCACCCCCAGATCGTAGTGCTCACCGACGACATCTACGAACGGATCCTGCTCGGCAACCTTGCCTTCACCAATATCCTGAACGTGGCCCCCGACCTGCGGGACCGGACGGTGGTCCTGAACGGCGTTTCCAAGGCCTTCGCCATGACCGGCTGGCGGATCGGCTATGCGGCAGGGCCGGAGGATCTGGTGGCGGCCATGAAGAAGCTCCAATCCCAGAGCACGTCCAATCCGGCCTCGATCAGCCAGCACGCGGCCCTGGCCGCCCTGCAAGAGGATCCCGCCCTTAGCGAGCCCATGGTGGCCGACTTTCGGGAGCGCCATAACTACGTTGCCGAGGCCCTCAACGCTTTGCCCTTCGTGGATTGTCGCCGTGCCGAAGGGGCCTTCTACGTCTTTCCCTCCTTCCACGACGCCATCCAGGCGCTGGATCTGAGCGACGACGTGGCGCTTGCCCGCCACCTCCTGGATGAGGCGGGAGTGGCCCTAGTGCCGGGCAGCGCCTTCGGCGCGCCCGGTTACATGCGCCTTTCCTTCGCCAGCCACCTGGACAGCCTGAAGGACGCCATGGGACGCCTCGGGCGCGCCTTGGCGGCCTGAGCGGGCTCCAACCAAGTCAGGGCAGCTATGGATCGCCAAACCCCCACCCCCGAGACCCAGGAAGCGCCGACTCCCGAAGCGGAAGAGTTCCTGGCCGACGTCCTGGCGGGGCTGGCCGAGCCCCCTTACGCCATTCCCGCCAAGTACCTGTACGACCACCACGGCTCCGAGCTGTTCGACCGGATCTTCGAGCTCGAGGCCTATTACCCCACGCGGATCGAGCTGGGCATCCTGCGCGACCACGGCCCCGCCATCGGGGAGCGGGTGGGCCCGCGTGCCGCGGTGATCGAGCTGGGCAGCGGCAGCAGCAACAAGACTCGGATCCTGCTGGATTCCCTGCGGGAGCCGCTGGCCTACATCCCGGTGGAGATCGCCCGAGAGCCACTGACCGAGGCGGCGGATCGGATCCAGGCGGCCTATCCGGGGCTCGAGGTCCTGCCGGTCTGCGCCGACTACCACCGCGAGCTCCGTCTACCCGAGCCCACCGGCAGGCCCGTAGGGCACCTGCTTTACTTCCCCGGCTCCACCCTCGGCAACTTCGACCCCGAGGATGCCGAGGCCTTCCTGAAGCGTCTGGCGACGCTCGCCGGCGAAGGAGGCCAGCTGCTGGTCGGGGTGGACCTGATCAAGGACAGGGCGGTCCTCCGCCGGGCCTACGACGACCCGGAGGGGGTCACCGCCGCCTTCAACCGCAACCTCCTGGATCGCATGCAAAGGGAGCTGGACGCCGAGCTCGACCGCGAGGCCTTCAGCCACCGGGCCCAATTCAACGAAGAGCTGGGCTGCATCGAGATGCATTTGGTGAGCCTTGAGGCCCAGACCCTCCGGATCGGGGGACGGGATATCCCCTTCGCGGAAGGCCAAACCATCCTCACGGAGCGCTCCTACAAGTACACTTTGGACGGCTTCGCCGAGGTCGCCACCCGGGCAGGCTGGACCGTGGCCGGACTCTGGACGGATCGAGATCAGTGGTTCAGTGTCCAACTGCTGTACCTCTAAGGCGAATCGGGCCGTGCCATCCCGGAGGCGGGACCGGGAGGCGACCCGGCCACCCCTTTGGGAGGCGGCCGTGCTATCTTGGGACTGGCGCTTCCCTTGAAGCAGCGGGCCCGGCGTCAGTAACCGGGACCGGGCTGGGCGGGCGGCAATCCCCGTAGCAGCCGGGCCAACGGTAGCTTGTAAAGCCCCTCCGGGGCCCCTACAACTAGGGCATTGGCGAAATGGCACGGGCGATGCGCATCCTGCTGGTTGACGACGATCCGGGACTCCGTCAGCTACTCTCCTTGTGCCTGTGCAATGCGGGGTACCAGGTATCGGTGGCCGACAGCGGGCCCCAGGCCCTGGCCAATCTGACCGCATTGCGGCCGGACCTAGTAATCACCGATCTCCGCATGGACGACATGGACGGGCTGGCCCTGTTCGAGCATATCCGTGATCATCATCCCACCCTGCCGGTCATCATCCTGACCGCCTACGGCTCCATCCCCGAAGCGGTGGAGGCCACCAAACGGGGCGTATTCAGCTTTTTGACCAAGCCCTTCGAAAGCACCACCGTGCTGGAGGAGGTGGACAAGGCCCTGAGCCTTTCCGGAGGGAGCGAGCCGGCTCCCGCCGAGGAGGACGAGCCGGAATGGCGGGCCCAGATCCTGACCCGCAGCCCCCTCATGGAGGACGTCCTGGAACGGGTCCGCATGGTGGCGGACAGCGATGCCAGCGTCTTCATCCAGGGCGCCTCGGGCACGGGCAAGGAGCTTTTGGCCCGAGCGGTGCACAAGGCCAGCCCCCGAGCCGAGCAGCCCTTCGTGGCGCTGAACTGCGGGGCCATCCCCGAGACCCTGCTGGAATCGGAGCTCTTCGGTCACCGCAAGGGAGCGTTCACGGGGGCCACCGAGGACCAGCAGGGGCTGTTCCAGACCGCCCACGGCGGGACGCTGTTCCTCGACGAGATCGGGGACATGCCCCCTTCCTTACAGGTCAAGCTCCTGCGAGTGCTGCAGGATCAACAAATCCGGCCGGTGGGCTCCACCGCGGGGATTCCCGTGGATGTCCGGATCGTTACCGCCACCCACCGGGACTTGGGCGAGGAGATGGCCCAGGGGCGGTTCCGTGAGGACCTCTATTACCGGCTCAATGTGGTGGCCCTGGAGCTGCCGCCCCTGGCTTCCCGCAGCGAGGACATCCCGCTGCTGGCCAATCACTTCCTGACCCGGGTCGCGGAGAAGTATGGACGCTCCGTCCAGGGGTTTGCCCCCGAGGCCCTGGAGCGACTGGTGGCCGCGCCCTGGCCCGGCAACGTCCGCCAGCTCTACAACGTGGTGGAGCAGGTGGTGACCCTCTCCCCCACCCCCATCATCTCGGAGGACTTGGTCCAGAAGGCCCTCAACGAGGAAACCGACGATCTCCCTTCCTTCGCCGATGCCCGGTCCCGCTTCGAGCGGGACTACCTGACCCGGGTCCTGCAAATGGCGGAGGGCAACGTGAGCCGGGCGGCGCGCTTGGCCAAGCGCAATCGCACCGAGTTCTACAAGCTCCTGAGTCGCCACCGACTGGACCCGGCCCAGTTCAAGCCCTCCCCCCGCAAGGAAGGCTGAGGCTTCGCCGAGGCTAGGCCTCCTGGACTTGCCAGCCCCGGCGAGCGGCCTCGCCTTTGGCCACTTGGGTATGCGCTTCCAGGTCCCGCTGCCCAAAGAGCACCAATCGGATTTGGGTCACCGACTCCGTTTGCTCCAGAGCCTCCATCAGCGTCGCCACTGCGATGGGGGCCGACTCCTTCACGGGATAGCCGAAGGCCCCCGTGGATAGGGCCGGAAAGGCCACCGAGGCCAAGGAGCGCTCCTCGGCCCGCTTTAGGCTCTCCCGGTAACATTGGGCAAGGAGCTCATCGGCGGGCTCGTCCTCCCCGTAGACCGGCCCCACCGTGTGGATGATGTAGGCAGCGGGGAGCTGGTGGCCGCCGGTGATCTTGGCTTCCCCCGTGTCACAGCCGCCAAGCGGACGGCATTCCTGCCATAACCCCTCACCCGCCATCCGATGGATGGCCCCGGCTACTCCGCCGCCGGGAGCCAAAGCCTTGTTGGCGGCATTGACCACCGCGTCGGTTCCCTGCCGGGTAATATCGCCCCGGATGAGCTCGAGGCAGCGTTGATTTCGGCAAATACGCATGACGATCCTCCTTGTGTCCAGCGCCGGGGATGCCAAGGACGCCCGGGCCAGGATTCGGCCCCCTCGCCAGGGGCGAGCTCCATCCCTATCCTGGGAGGGATGGACGCCCTTCTCCCCCTCCTGATCCTAGTAGCCCTGCTCGCCACTTGGGCCACCAGCCTTCGCGCTCGCGAACGGGCCCTCAAGGCCACGGCGGAGGCCTGCAAGGAGCTGGGCACGGAGCTGCTTGACGAGACGGTAGAGCTCACCGGAATCCGCCCCGTTTGGGAGCCCTCCGGGCGGATCTACCTGCAGCGCCGATACGGCTTCGAGTTTACCCCCGACGGGCAACAGCGCTTGCGGGGCTGGTTGGTCCTGGCCGGGCTCGAGGTGGACTCCCTCCAATTCGAGTTCCCCGAAGGCCTGACCCTCGTTGAGGGCGGCACCAGCCGTCGCGGGCTCCGGGCCTGACGGCACCCAAGACCCGGCCCCCTATCGAAGGCAGAAGATTTTGATATTGTGGAACAATCGGCTGGGGAATCGGGGAAGGTCAAACGGGAGAACAGGATTTTGGACGGCGAGCCTGGCTATAACCCTTCTGTTGGGAGGCTGCGCCAGCGACGTGCCCCCGCCGATCCGCACCGAGCTTCCGGATCCGCCCAGCCTGAAGGAAGTCCGCCAGGATCCCTCCGCCTTTGTGGGGGAACGGATCCGGTGGGGCGGTACCATTGCCCGGGTGGAGAACCGGGAAAAGGTGACCCGGATCCAGCTGGTAGCGAGGAGGTTGGGGAAAGAGGGGCGACCCCGCGCCGAGGGCCGCAGCAATGGTCGATTCCTGACGGAAGTGGAAGGCTTCCTCGACCCGGTCGTCTACGCGCAGGGTCGGCTGCTGACCGTTGTCGGCCGCCTGCAGGAGCCGGAAACCCGGCCCATAGGCGACTACCCCTACCGGTTCCCTGTGGTCCGGGCGGAATCCCACCACCTATGGCCCGAACCGGATCCGATCCGGTCCCCGCGATACTACGATGGCCCCTACGGCGACCCGTGGTACCGGTTCCATCCCTATGGCCATCCGATCCATCCCCACCGCTTCCACCACTGGTAGGCGGTCCATGGTCCTAAGAACCGCCTGCCTGCTCGCGCTGGTCCTAGCCGCGGGCTGCGCCACCAGCCCGCCATTGGCCACCGAAGGGGCCGCCGTCAGCGTCACCCCGGAGCAGGCCCGGGCGGGGATGGACCGGCTGGAGGGGACGCGCGTCCTTTGGGGCGGTGTGGTGGTTGCATCGACCAACCGCGAGGAAACGACCCGGCTGGAGATCCTCGCCCATCCCCTGGACCGGCGTCAGCGGCCCCGCACCCAGGCCCAATCGGGTCCACGCTTCTTGGCCATCCACCAGGGCTATCTGGAGACCGCCGACTTCGCCCCCGGGCGCTCGGTCACGCTCACCGGTCCCCTGGTGGGGCTCCATGAAGGGCAAGTAGGAGAGGCCCCCTACACCTACCCGGTGGTGGCGGCGGAGGACCTCCATTTGTGGCCCACCCCGGAACAGGGACGCCAATCCCCACCTCGCTTCCATTTCGGCCTGGGGGTCCTGTTCGGAAGCTAGCGGATCGCCGCGATCCGATCCCCTCAGTACCGAACCTCGAGGACGGCCCCCCGCCAGGTGGGGAGGATTCGCCACTGGATATCGCTGGCCGCTTCCCCGTACTCCCTCTCGTAGGCCGCCAGATCCGAGGCCCCCTGCAAGGGCTGGCTCCAGAGCCGAAGCTCGCCCCCGATGATCCCCGAGATGGTGGAGAATGCGGCATCGTCGTCGTCCCCGAAGGCCAGGATGACGGCGCCACCGGCCAGGTTCACCCCCAGGATCCCCAGGTGCTGACTCAGCTGGTACGGCTCACGGGAGCGCTTTGCGCTTTCGGCCAGAAGGGCCTCCCCTCGCCGGAGGCGGGCCACCTTCTCTTCGCGGGACTCGTCGGGTTGCGGTCGGATGGGTGCCGCCCCCTTGCGGAGCGGGTGGGGGGCAATGAGCATCCGGGTCAGCCCCAGGCCCGACTTGGCAATGCTCACCCCATGAGTAACCCGATCGTCCCCATCGTCGGTGGCCATCTGAGCGGACCTGAAGGCGATGCTGCCCACAAAGATCCCGGTCCAGCCGTACTGCCATACGGCGGCATGGGTCTTGCGGCGCTTCAGCCGATCGGTGAGCGTCTCCAAGCGGGCGTCGAGTCCCGAGGAGGAGAGATCCGACAGGGCTTCTCCAGCCGCCTCCTGCGCCGTGGCGGGCCCCCAACCGACCGCGGACACCACCAGCACCGCCAGGAGGGCAGCGACACCACGGGCGCGGGCTTGAGCCATGGGAATTCCTTTCCTATTGGGGCTTCGAAGGGCTGGCAGGCGAGACCGAGTCCAGGACTTGAACGATCTGACCGGGCGAGCTGGCCGAGTCCAAGTAGAGGGCGGACAGGTTGAATGCCCGGCCCACCTCCAGTCTCGGTCCCTTGAGGAGGGAATCGTAGTCCTCCCCCCCCACCAGGCAATGGGCCTGGGTCAGGTACAGGCGTCCGAGGCGTCCCGAGGTCACCAGGGTATGCAGCATCTGGGGGCCGGCTACGGAGCAGATCACGGTATGGCTCCGATCGACCAGGGCATCAACGATGGCGTCGCCGGTCAGCGTGGGGCCCGGTCCCAACCGGAGCACCTCCCCGCCCTGCCCTGTTAGGCTCCGGGCCCGATGGGCGGAAGCCTCGTCAGGGGCCAGGAGAAGAAGCTCCCGCTCGGCGGCCCCGGCTGG
This sequence comes from Gammaproteobacteria bacterium, assembly GCA_018609925.1. Lineage (GTDB taxonomy): Bacteria > Pseudomonadota > Gammaproteobacteria > Thiohalorhabdales > Thiohalorhabdaceae > Thiohalorhabdus. The sequence goes on along the minus strand of JAHEOG010000152.1, from coordinate 13,905 downwards.
CAGGCTGCAGTTCAACCAGGGGCTCACCGCGGCCACCGCCGGGCGGTCGGGTAGGCCCTGCTGGCGGCGCCATGGGACCAAGTCGTCCAGTCCCGGGCCCGCCAAGTCCCAGAGCTGGAGGTAGCGTCCCTTGGCAAAGGCGCTGAGGAGCCGATCGCTGACGAGCAGGAGATCGGCCTGGGCAACCAGCTCCAGGAACAGCCGCCAGTCCCGTTCATTGGCGATACTTCGGGGAACGCCGCGAAGCCCGGTGATCGGATCGGGCTCGGCAACGCGGCCGTCCAGGCTGGTTATGAACCCGGTGTAAACGAATCCGGTCGCGGGTGCGCCCAGCTGACGCAGGTCATGCCCGAGGAAGGCCCCGGCCAGCGGCACTTCCGCCACCCGTCCGGGATAGAGCCGAAGCAAGGGCTGGGCCACGGTTCCGCCTCATGGGTAGGAGGTTATCTTGAGGCTAGCCCAGGCATGGGCCAAGGACAATCGGGCCCCACCTTCGCAGCGCTCGGCCCCGCACCTATACTGGGCCTTAAGGAGGGCAGCAATGGCAAAACAGAAAAAGACCTATCCCGGAATCCACCGGGACCACTACGAGGGCATGACCGACATCGGTCAGATCATCCGGGACGCTTGGGTCCTGGGCATTCTGCCCGAGGACGAGACCTGCGAGGGATGGGACTACGAGCGGCTCCAGAGCCTCTACGGTGAGGTGCACGAGGCGTGGGACCTCTACGGTCACCTCGTCAGCAACCTGCCCTCGGACCTGCGGGAGCGCCACGAGCGGATCCATGGCGCCGCCTTCCGCCGCGCCCGCGAGCTGGGCTGGAGCCCGAACATGGCCGACGAAGATTGACCGGGCTCCCCTTACCCAGCCCCAGCGAGCTATTCCGAGCCGTGCTCTTCCTCGATGGCCCGTGCCAAGGGGCGGAACTGGAGGCCGTAGAGCATCTCCAGGTAGCGCCGGGTCTCGTCCCGCTCCAGATTGGTGACATACTTCCAGAACCCGTAGATCCGGGATAGGGTCATCATGCGCTCGGCGTAGAGCTCCCAGGTGTAGCGGCGGCGTACCCGTTCCACGGCCCCGCGGGAAATCTGGCCCCAGTACTCGGGATCATCCGCGCAGCGCTCGAAGAACGCGGCCATGCGCTCGGCGCTCTCCTCGCCGTGGTTGGGGTCGATGTGAAAGCCCGAGACCCCGTCCCGGATGATCTCCAGGGGTCCCCCATAGGAGGTAGCGAAGGTGGGCAGCCCCGAGATCATGGCCTCGATGACCGTCAGGCCGAAGGCCTCGAACAGCGCGGGCTGGACAAAGGCCCCCCGGCGATCCGCGACGAAGCGGTAGAGCTCCCCAGCCAGGTTCTTGTCCAGGTGGCGGCCGACCCATCGGACCTCCCCTTCCAGCCCGTAGCGGTCGAACAGCTCGTGCATGCGGGTGATCTGGGCCCGCTCCTCCCAGTCGGTGGAGGCCTCAAGATCGGTATGTCCGCCGATCACCAGGAGATTGGAGGCCTTGCGAAGCCGCTCGGACGCCCCGAACCATTCCACCAGGCCGGTGATGTTCTTGATCCGATCCAGCCGGGCCATGGTGAACAGCAAGGGCTTGTGGGGGTCCCGGAAGATGCCTCGGGAGTCGTCGTGCTCGCCTCCATAGACCAGGTCCTCGAACTCTCCCTGCAGCCCGAACAGGCGGTGCTCCTCGTCGGTATGGGGGAAGTAGACCTCGCTGTCGGCCCCGGGGGACACGATATTGAATTTCGGGTCGTAGATGTCGACACCGTGAACGACCCGGTAGAGGCCCGGCATGGTGAAGGCCTCGTAGCTCTCGTACTGGCCGAGGCTCTCCTGGTTGCCGGCGATCTCCTGATAGGTGGAGGTGATGATGAAATCGGCGGCGTTCATGGAGATAAGGTCGGCCGTGAACTGGGCCGAGAAGTGGTAATGCTCCTCGTTGTCCCGCCAGTACAGGTCCGAGTGCAGGTACTTGGTCTTCTCCAGCGCATGGGCGATGTTGCACTGGGTGACCTGGAGGCGCTCGGCCAGCAGGGTTGCCACCAGGTTGCCGTCGGAATAGTTGCCGATGACCAGATCGGGGCGGTGGCCCAAATCCGCCAGGAGCTCCTTCTCAGCCTCCACCGTGAAGCGCTCCAGGTAGGGCCAGACCTCGAAGCGGGAGATCCAGTGCGGGAGGACCTCTCCCCGGGCATTGCGGAAGGGCACTCGGAGGATGTAGGCATTCTCCGTGTGCAGGATGTGCTCCTTGGGCTGGTCGCAGGTGGTGCCCTCCGCCTCGGGGATCATGCGGGTCAGCACTCGGATCTGGGGCTCGATATCCAGGCCCTGCTCTTGGATCCGCTGGCGCATCTCCCGCTCAAGGGCCCGAACCTGGTCCAGGATGTAGACCACTTGGCCACCCGTATCGGGCTTGCCCAGGACGTTGGACTGCCCGAAGAAGCCGTGGGGGGAAACCACCGCAAGACTGAAGATCATGGGGATGCGACCCAGGAAGCGCTCCAGGGTTTGGGGCTCGGGAGCTTCCAGGATGTCCGAGAGGAGGTGGAGCGTATCCCGCATCCGGGCCACATCCCGTCCCCATCCCGGCTCGAAGCCCAGGTCCTGGAGGGCGTGCCCGACCTGATCCCAGCCCGCGCCCTGGTCGGACCGGGAGAGCAGCTCCTCGGCCCGCCGGAGGGCCCATCGAAGGTGGGAGACGCTGCCCACCCGGGAGTTCACCATCAGGGGACGGTCCTGGTAATGGTGCACTCGGAGGAAATCCAGCAGCCCCTCGTCCCCCCGGTTGAGGTCCTGGAAGAGCTGGCTGGACAGGCGCCGGTTGAGGAACTCCACGCCCCGCCCGATGGAGCGGGCCTCCTGTAGCTTGGGGAACTCCCGGGAGAATGGTCCCAGGTCGATCTCCAGGGTCCAGTCGTCCTGGGGATCTACCTGGTTGACCTGGCGCTCCTTGAGCTGGAGGAACTCGGAGGCGGTGATCTCCTCCACCTCCACCATTTCGGCGTGGAACCGCAGATAGCTCCAGCTGGCGATGGAGGGACGGATGGAAAGGGCCAGCCAGGGGGCCTCCAGGACGGCTTCCTGGGCGATGCCCACCACCTGTCCCATGGGGGTTCCAGCCATCCCCGGATCGGTCTCCTCACAGAACCGCTGGAACCCGTCCTGGAGGTCCGACTGGAGAAGGAAGGGGCGCTCAGTGGCCAGGAAGTGTCGGAGCAGCAGATAGACCCCCTCCCGGTTCTCTGCGATAAACCGGTCCAGCTCCTTCAATGTTCCGTCGGAATCCTTCAACCCGGGCTCCCGTGATGGAATAAGGGGCTCGTCGCCCACGAAAAGGCGTCTAAGGTTGCCAGCCATGCCAGCCGTCCGCCAAGGAAACCCGCAGTCGCCGCCCCCCAGGGGCGCACTGGTCGTCGCCGGGATGGCCCCTTTCCCGTGCCGAGGGGGGGCGTTGCTGGCGCTGGCCCTGATCATCCCCTTTACGGCCTTTGGCGGGGAGTGGGGGGAGCTAGCCGAGCGCTTCGACCATCCCGAGCGATACCGAATCCTTTTTGAGCGAATGGCCGACCGGGGCATCCCCGAGGAGCGGATAAGGGCCTTGTTCGGATCGGAGAAGGCCCTGGAAAGGGACAACGCGGCCCTAAAGGAGCGCTCCGATCCGGGGGAGATCCCCGACCATCAACAGGCGGAGCGGGAGGCCAATCAGCGCTACCTCGACCGGACGAAGATCTTGGCGGAGCACCTGCGGGAGCACCGCGAGGTGTACCGGGCCATGGAGCGACGTTACCGGATTCGGCGGGAGGTGATTGGGGCCATCCTGCTGAAGGAAAGCGCACTGGGCCGCTACGGCGGCCTCGACCACGACGCCTTCGTCGTCTTCAACACCCTCTACGATGGCCTCGAGGTCCCGGACGATCCGGGCTCAGAGATGACGAATCGGGCCCCGAGGCTGATCCGAATGGCCCGGGAACAGCTGATCGCCCTCGCGGTTTTCGCCTTCCGCCGGGATCTCTCCCTGAGCGAGCTCCGCCTACCGGCCAGCTACGCGGGGGCGGTGGGGATTCCCCAATGGCTCCCCGTTCATCTACCCCAAGCGGTCAGCGCCGGGGACGACCCGCCCGACCTCTCCCATTCCCCCGATGCCATCCTGTCCACGGGGAACCTCCTGCGCAACAAACTGGGCTGGCCGGAGGCCATGCTGGATTTCGCAAGGCTGGCCAATCTGGACGAGATCGTGGCTGCCTGGCGAAGCTTCGACACCGGCCGCACCAGCTTTGTTCGGAACCAAGGCCCGGACGGGCAGCCTCTGCGCCGGTTTGACCGGGCCCATTCGGAGATCCCCAACGTGGGCTATGTGGCCCAATACGTGCGTGGCCTCATGGGCTACAACAATTCCTCCGACTACGCCCTGGGGGTACTGCAGATCGCCCGGCGCGCTCACCAGCTGCGCACCGACGGCTAAACCCGTCCGCCCGGACATATCCCGCCCACGGGGATTTCACCTATACTGTCAGACCCTGTTTCCAGCCGCTAGGACATGCCCATGCCCGGAACCCGCTACGCCCTTGAGGTTCAACCCGAGCTTCCCGAGCCCCTCGCCCGGCTCCGTGAGCTCGCCAACGACCTGAAGTACACCGCGGACCGGCGCATCCGGGGCCTGTTCTATCAGCTCGACCCCGAGCTCTGGGAATCTTCGGGACACAACCCCAAGGTGTTCCTGCGGCGGGTCAGCCAGGGGCGTCTGGAGCAAGCCAGCCGGGACCGGGTCTTCCTCGAGGAGTACCACAGCGTCCTTTCGGCCATGGACAGCTACCGCCGGGAGCCAGTCCGCCCGGAGGTCGCCGAGCACCTCAACCCGGACAAGGACCTGGTGGCCTACTTCTGCGCCGAATTCGGACTCCACGAAAGCCTGCCCATCTATTCCGGAGGCCTGGGCATCCTCGCAGGCGATCAGGTCAAGGCGGCCAGCGATCTGCATCTGCCCATGGTGGGAATCGGCATCCTCTATCGCCAGGGCTATTTCAGCCAGACCATCGACGCCAATGGGCATCAGGTCGCTCACTACGCCCCGAACCGCTTCGACGACCTGCCCATCCAGCCCGTATGCGATGCCCAAGGCAACGAGGTCCACGTGGAGGTCCCACTGGGTCCGGACCGAGTCGAGGTGCGGGTCTGGGAAGCCCGCATCGGCCAGGTTCCCCTCTACCTCCTGGATACCGATCTCTCGTCCAACGGGGAGGAGGAGCGCGCCATAACCTACCAGCTCTACGGAGGCGACAACCGCGTCCGCATCCAACAGGAGATCGTGCTTGGCATCGGCGGAGTGCGGGCCCTACGGGCCGTAGGCGTGGCGCCTTCCATTTGGCACGTCAATGAGGGCCACGCCGCGTTCCAGGCCCTTGAGCGGTGCCGGGAGCACGTCGCGCAAGGAATGGAATTCGACACCGCCCTGGAGCTGGCGGCGAGCGGCACGGTTTTTACCACCCATACCCCGGTGGCCGCCGGTCACGACATCTTCGATCCGGAGCTGGTGCGCAGCCATTTGGGAGAGCTCGCGGAAGGCGAGCTGGGCATCGACACCCAACGCTTTTTGGCCCTGGGGGAGGGCCCCGAAGAGGAGGAGGGCTTCAATATGACCGCCCTCGCCTTCCGGACCTCCCGCTACCATAACGGGGTCAGCCGCATCCACGGGGGAGTGGCCTCCGAGATGGCCAGCTACATCTGGCCCGAGGTCCCGCCGGAGGAGAACCCCATCGGCTACGTAACCAACGGCGTCCACGTACCCACCTTCCTGGCTCGGGAATGGGACGGCTTCTTCGATCTCCACTTCGGCGGTCAATGGCGGAGCGAGCTGGCCAACCCGGAGTTCTGGCAGGGCATCGACCGTATCCCCGACCACAGTTTCTGGAGCCTCCACCAGACCCTGAAGTCCGAGCTCTTCCAGGCGGCCCGCAAGCGCACGGCCCGCCAGATTGAGCACCAGGGGGGCACCCAGGCCCAGGTGGACCGGATCACCCGGTTCCTGCAGCCGGACCGGACCGACATCCTGACCATCGGCTTTGCCCGACGGTTCGCCACCTACAAGCGGGCCACGCTCCTGTTCTCCGATCCCGAGCGCCTCGCCCGTCTCGTCAACGACGCCGAGCGCCCGGTCCTTTTCCTGTTCGCGGGCAAGGCCCATCCCAGCGACCAGCCGGGCCAGCACCTGATCCAGGTCATACACGAGTTCTCCCGGAAACCGGAATTCGAGGGCAAGATTCTGCTCCTGGAAGGCTACGACATCGCCCTCGCCCGCAAGCTGGTCACCGGGGTCGATGTCTGGCTCAACACACCCGAGTACCCCAAGGAGGCGAGTGGCACCTCGGGGCAGAAGGCGGGAATCAACGGGGCCCTAAACCTCTCCGTCCTGGACGGGTGGTGGGCGGAGGGCTATGACGGCGAAAACGGTTGGGCGATTGCCCCCCATAGCTCCGAGCTGGGAGCGGAGTACCGCAATCGCGAGGAGGCGACCGAGCTCTACGAGCTACTGGAGGATCAGGTGGTGCCCCTCTACTATTCCCGTGACGGGCACGGCTATTCGGCCCGGTGGGTGCGACGCTCCAAGGCCTCGGTCAAATCCCTGCTGCCGCGCTTCAATTCCCAGCGCATGGTCCTGGATTACCTCCGCAGCTACTACGGACCCGCCTCGCGCCACCATCGCCGGCTCGCCAAGGAAGGGGGTCAGCCGGCCGGGGAGCTGGCCCGGTGGAAGCAAAAGGTCGCCACCGCCTGGCCTGGTGTGGCCATGGAGCGTATCGACGACACCCCGGAGGAAATCGCCAGCGGCGAGCCCCTGCCAATCACCGTGGCGGTGGACCTGAACGGCCTTTCGCCGGAGGATGTCCGGGTGGAGTGCCTGGTCGGAGTTACGGGCGACCGGGACCAGTTCCTGATCAAGGAGCGCCACGGGCTGGTTCCCCTGGAGGAGGGCACACCTCAGGGCTGGGCCCGTTTCCATCTGGACTTCCAGCCCTCCATGCCCGGTTTGCAGTTCTACAAGCTGCGCGTGGTGCCCTATCACCCCGACCTGGCCCACCTCCATGAAACCGGGCACCTCCTCCACCTGTAGCAAAGGACCCAGCCTCCCGTGGCGGGAAGGCCAGAGGGGGGGATTTGCGTCCGAGCCCCGGGCCCGAATCGGGCTCGGCCTCGCCCCGATCCTTTCCCTGCTCCTTCTGGGAGGCCTTCCCCAGGCGGTGTCCGGGCTGGAGCTTGAGGGTACCTTTCGCCAGGGCGGCCTGGTCACCGGCCGCACCGCACCGGGCGCGCGGGTCCGTGTCGACGGGGATCCGGTCCCGGTAGCCCCCGACGGGACCTTCCTACTGGGCTTTGATCGGGAGGCCCCCCGCCAGCTGGAGCTCCTTGTCGACCCACCGAAAGGGCCTTCACGGCACTACGGCGTCCAAGTGGAGGACCGGGATTACGGCACCCAGCGCATCGAGGGCCTCCCCGAGGGCATGGTCAGTCCCGATCCCGAAACCCGGGACCGGATCCAGCGGGAGCAGGCCCGGATCAAGCAGGCCCGGGGTCACATCACCGGGATCGAGGGCTATCGTGCCGGTTTCACCTGGCCCGTAACCGGGCCCATTACCGGGACCTATGGTACCCATCGCATCCTGAACGGGGAGCCCAGCCAGCCCCACTTCGGGGTGGATATCGCGGCCCCCACGGGCACCCCCGTGCGGGCCCCAGCCAACGGATTGGTCCGCTTGGCGGAGCCGGACCTGTACTTTCCCGGCGGCACGGTCATCCTGGACCATGGCTGGGGGCTGAGCTCTTCCTTCCTCCACCTGCGCGACATTAAGGTGGCCGAAGGCGAGCCCGTGGCCGCGGGCGAGGTGCTGGGAAAGGTGGGAGCCACCGGACGGGCTACCGGGCCCCACCTGGATTGGCGGATGAGCCTCCGAGGCAAAAGGCTGGATCCCACCCTATTGGCGGGTCCGATGCCCCAAGGGGGCTCTTCCAGAGAAGGCCGCGAGGCCACAGGATCCGAGTGAGCACGCTCTCCCAGAAACGCGGGGAGGAGGCATGAGCGACAATCCAGCCACTCCGGCTCTCTTCGTGGGCGAGGCGCTCGCCCGATACGGGTTCCCCGGGGGTCATCCCTTCGGACCGGACCGGATGGATGCATTCTGGCAGGAAACGCGCGATCGGGGATTGCACCAGCAAGTGCGGGTCCGGGAGCCCGAGAAAGCAGCGCCCTCGGAAATCGAGCGGTTCCACACCCCGGACCACGTGGACCGGGTTCAGCGCCTTTCGGAAAGGGGCGAGGGCTTCCTGGATATGGGGGACACCCCGGCGTATCCCGGCGTCTACGAGGCGGCGGCCACGGTGGTCGGGACATCGGTGGCGGGTGCCCGGGGCCTCATGACGGGCCAATGGGCGCGGGCCTTTGTGCCCATTGGCGGACTCCACCACGCCCACCGGCACCGGGCCTCGGGGTTCTGCGTTTTCAATGACTGCGGGGTGGTCGTCGAGCTCCTGAAGGCGGAATTCGGACTGGAGCGGATCGCCTACGTGGACATCGACGCCCACCACGGCGACGGCGTCTATTACGGGTTCGAGGCGGACCCCTCGGTCTGGATAGGGGACATCCATCAGGACGGACGCACCCTGTTTCCGGGCACCGGGGATGCCGAGGAGACCGGCACCGGCGAGGCGGAGGGGACCAAGCTCAACATCCCCCTTCAGCCAGGGGCCGACGACGATGTCTTCCACCGCGCCTGGGACCGTTTGGAAGGCCACCTGGAGCAGGCCCGGCCCGACGTCATCCTGCTCCAGTGCGGCGCGGACAGCCTCGAGGGGGACCCGCTGGCCAACCTCGCCTTCTCTTACCGGGCCCATGCCCATGCCGCCCGTCGGCTCAGGGACCTGGCCGATCGGTTCGCCGGGGGGCGCATCCTGGCCATGGGCGGAGGCGGCTACAGCCACGCCAATCTCGCCGCTGCCTGGAACGCGGTGGTCGCGGTTTTCGCCGGAGCAGACCCGGAAGGCTCCCCCGGCTAGCGACTACCTGGCTTCTCCAGGGACTCGCCCGCCGCGCAGAGGGGACAGTCGGCGGGATCCCAGGTACCCACGGGGAGGCTTACCAGCGAGTACAGCGGAAGCTCCCCCAGGTCGGCTTCCCCCTGAGACCGATCCACCAAGCAGCCACAGCCCAGGACCTCGGCCCTATCGGTGGGGAGGGCCGAGTGGCATTCCCGGATGGAGCTTCCCGTGGTAACGACGTCGTCCATGATCAGCACCCGGGCCCCGGAAGGGATCCGGAAGCCCCGCCGGAGGCTCATGCCGCCGTCCTTTCGCTCGGTGAACTGGGCCTTGACCCCAAGGGCCCGAGCCATCTCGTAGGCCACAACCACCCCACCCAAGGCCGGGCCCACTACCAGATCGATCCCGGGGGGCAGCTCCGGCACCAGCGCCTGGCATAGCCGCTCGGCCTGGTCCGGATACTGGAGCACCAGAGCGGACTGCAGGTAGCGGTCGCTGTGCAGGCCCGAGGAGAGCAGAAAATGGCCCTCCAGGAGGGCTCCGCATTCCCGATAAAGGGCGAGATAGGGGGAAGCTTCGTCCATTGGCTGATCCGCCGTCTGGGCTGCCGTGGAAAGGGCTAGGAGGAAGCGCTACCGGCCTCCTCGAGGAGGTCCCGCCAGGCACCGGCCGGATCTTCGGCCCGGAGGAGGGGCCGCCCGATCACCAGGTAGTCGGCCCCGTCGGCCAGGGCGCGCCCCGGGGAGCCGGTGCGACGCTGGTCGTCGGCATCTCGCCATCGGCTCGGCCGGATCCCCGGCACCACCAGCCGAAAGTCCGGTCCCAGCTCAGGCCTCAGCCGAGCGACCTCGCCCGGAGAAGCGATGACACCGTCCAGACCCGATTCCCGGGCGAGCCGGGCCAGGCGACGAACCTGCTCCTCGGGGGAATCGGTGACCCCCACCGACCGCAGGTCCTCCCCCTCCATACTGGTCAGAACGGTGACCCCGAGGACCCAGGGGCGCTGGCTCCCCTGACCCACCGCCTCGCGGGCGGCCTCCATCATGCGGGATCCTCCGCTGGCATGGACGGTGATCATGCCCACACTTAGGGCGGCGGCCGCCCGGCAGGCTCCGGCCACCGTATTGGGGATATCGTGGTACTTGAGGTCCAGAAAGACCGCTTTGCCCCGTTGCCGCAACCCCTCCACGGCGGCAGGGCCCTCCCGCGTGAAGAGCTCCTTACCCACCTTGACCCAGCGGCAGGCCTCAGGGAGGCCTTCGAGCAGTGAGCTGGCCTCTCCCCAATCCGGGGCATCCAGCCCGGCGATGATGCGGTCTTCGACTGGTATGGCCATTGCCGTACCTCAGGCCGCTTGCAGGCGCAGGGTTCCCCACCTCCGGCACTGGGGGCACTTCCATTGCATATGCCCGCTCCGGAAGCCGCACTGGCTGCAGGCGAAACGGGACAAGCCGGCGCGGGCGGTATCCAGGTAGGGCTGAACCACTTCCAGGACCTCGCCGCAAGCCCCGGTCTCGGGGCGGAGGTCTTTCCACATGCCCACGAAGGAACCCACCAGCTCGGCGCTTCCGGGATGGGCCAGAAGCCCGCGCTCCACTTCCTCGAGGGCCTCTCCCGCCCCTACTTCCCGCGCAAGATGGGCCGCCAGGTCAGCGTATAGCCCCGGATGGGAGGCCTCGGCCAAGGTCTCTCGCAGGAATCGGCGGAGCGCTTCCTCCTCACCCAATCGGTGATAGGCAGCCACCAGCTCATCCAGGACCAGGACCAGGTGTTCGGGATCCTGATCGACGATGCGCTGCCATTCCCTTACGGCCTTACGGTCATTGCCCTTAAGGCTCTGGAGCTGACCGGAGAGGATGCTGGCACGGACGCAAGTGGGGTCGGCACCGAAGGCCCGGCGCAGCCGTTGCTGCGCTTTCGCGAGATCGGTGCGGGTCAGGGCCTCGGCCGCCATTTCGCAATGGATCAGGCTCTCGGTGAGGGGCTCGCGGTTGCCCTGGATCCGGGCCGTCTGCTTACGCCAGCGCAGCGCCCCTTCCCAGTCCCGCTCCTGCTCTGCGATCTCCGTTAGGGCTTCAACCGCCGGCAGGTAATCCCGATTGCCCTCCACTAGCTCCGTAAAGACCTGCCGGGCCCGGTCCAGGAGCCCCGCCTTCTGGTAGTCCAACCCGAGCTGGTACAAGGCGTGATCGCGAAGGTGCCGGGGGAGGTTGGGCCGGGCAATCAGGTTCCGGTGGATGCGCAGGGCCCGATCCATCTCCCCCCTTCTCCGGAACAGATTGCCCAGTGCCAGGTGGACATCCACCGTTTCCGGCTCTACCCGGGCCACATCCAGGAAGGCATCCAGGGCCTGATCGGGCTGCTCATTGAGGAGGTGATAGAGCCCCCGGAAATAGGCGGGAGAGCCGGTCTCCTCGCCACCCTGATCGGCCTCACCTAGCCTCCATCCCCGTCCCCAAAGGTACCCGAACCCGATAGCGACCAGAAGGAGCCCACCCACCCACAGGGTCTCCATGTCACCTCGCTTTTGGGTTGATGATCCAGCGGGATGACGACAGCCGGTTGCCTGGCCTCAGGGCTCATCTCGCAGGGGCAGCCTGCGAAGGCGGGAAAGCTCCTCCTCCATTTCGGCCATGCGCCGCCGAACGCGACGTAGCTCCCGCTGACGAGCCAGAATCGGGAGGAACGCAACCAGGCCGCCCACGATGATCCCGACCAGGAAGACCACGATGACAATCAGGCTAACGGGTAGCGGCCCCCATTCCAGCCCGAAGTAGTATTGGATCGCCACCTCTTGCGGATTCTTCAGGGCGAAGCTAACACCGAGGACGAATACCACCACGAAGAGGATGGCGCTAAGGGTCCGCTTCACAGCTCCTCCTTGGGTCCTTCCCGGGGGTAGGGCTAGGAGCGGTTGACTTCGGTGCGCAGGCTCTTCCCCGCTCGGAAGTAGGGGACCTGCTTGGCGGGCACGTCGACCGAATCGCCGGTCTTGGGGTTCCGGCCTTTCCGGGCGGCCCGGGCCTTGGTCCCGAAGCTTCCGAAGCCCCGAAGCTCCACCCGGCGGCCCTCTGCGATCTGCTCACCGAGGTAGTCGAGGAGGGTGTTTAGCGCCACCTCGGTGTCCTTGCGATTCAGGTGGTCCAGCCGTTGGCTGACCCGGTCGATGAGCTCGGACTTGGTCATGCGCCTCTACCCATTGGTTGGGGCCTTCGATGGAGCCGCATCTACGGCAGCTCAGGGGATTGGTACAAATAGCGCGGGCCCGGCGTTACAAGCCACTGATACCACCGGACCAGGGCCTCCGGGGTCAAGGCCTGCCACCAGTCCGGGACGGGCTTGAGCTCCTTGATCTTGGCTTCGGGACCCACGCCTGACTCCTCCCGAAGCCATTCCTCCGCGGCAGGATGGCCTCCCAGCTGATCAACCAGCCCATTCTGGCTGGCCTGGCGCCCGGTATAGACCCGTCCATCGGCGAGCTGGCGAACCCGATCCTCGGCGAGGTCCTGCTCCTGGGCAACGAGCTCGACGAACTGGGAGTGCAGTGCATCCACCACGGACTGGAGGTAGGCTCGATCCCGCTCGTCCATCTCCCGCAGGGGGGTACCGGCGTCCTTGAGCTCGCCGGATTTGATGATACGTGGCTCCACACCGATACGCTCCAGGACCGGATAGATCCCGGTGCTCATCATGATGACCCCGATGGACCCGGTCAGAGTGGAATCCAGTGCAAACACCCGGTCGCCACCCAATGCCACCATATACCCGCCGGATGCCGCCACCTCCCCCATGGCAACCGCAACCGGCTTCTCCTCCGACAAGCGCCGGACCGCCTCGTAAACGGCTTGGGAGGCCCCGACCCCGCCGCCGGGACTGCTGACACGCAGGAGTACCCCTTTCACATCCTCCTCCTTTCGGGCCTCCCCCAGCAGCTCCACCAGGGGCTCGGATCCCAGAATGGGGCCTTCCACATCGATGCGGATGAGATTCGCTTGGTCGGAGCCAAGCCCCTCCCCCAGCAGCCCTACCAGACCGCTGGCAATCAGAAACAGAAGGCCGCCTGTCAGCCAGGCGGCCTTCGTGCTGCTGTGCCGGTTTCCCCGATCCCCGCGGCCCACTTCAGTCCTCGCTCTCCTCGTCTTGCCTCATCATCTGCTCCTTGAGGACATCGCCAAGGCTGGTGGTGCCGGTGGTCGCCGAGTCGCCTTCGTCACCCTCGTCGGACTCCTCGCGGGGTCCGCTCTTGTTCGGATCCTTCAGGGAAAGGCTGATCATCCGGTTGCGACGGTCCACTCCCGTGACCGAAGCCTTCACGGACTCGCCCTCGCTCAGGAAGGTCCGGGCATCGTCCACGGGCTCCTCCGAAAGGTCGGCGGCCCGGATATAGCCTTCCACCTCCGGGGCCAGATGGACCCGGGCGCCCTTGGCCTCGACCTCGGTGACCTCGCCTTCGACCACGGCGCCCTTGTCATGCTCGGCCACCCAATTGCTGAAGGGGTCCTCCTCCAGCTGCTTGATACCGAGGCTGATGCGCTCGCGCTCGGGATCCACGGAAAGCACGACCGCCTCCACCTCTTCGCCCTTCTGGTACCGACGCAGGGCCTCCTCACCCGACTCGGTCCAGGAGAGGTCGGACAGATGGACCAGTCCGTCGATGCCGCCGGGCAAGCCGACGAACATGCCGAAATCGGTAATGGACTTGATGGTTCCGGTGACGTGGTCGCCTTTGGCGTGGGTCTGGGCGAACTCCTCCCAGGGGTTGGCCTGGCACTGCTTCATCCCCAGGGAGATGCGCCGGCGCTCGGCATCGATGTTGAGGATCATGACCTCCACCTCGTCCCCGGGCTGGACCACCTTGGAGGGATGGACATT
>JAHEOG010000151.1 GCA_018609925.1 Gammaproteobacteria bacterium | reverse complement strand
GCTGCAGCACCTGGCGGGCCTCCTCCAGCTGCTCGTGGCGGGCCAGGAAGTTGGCCAGCTGGCTGTAGGCCCGAGCGTTGCCCGGCTGCCTCTCCAGGATCCCGGCCAGCACGGTCCGGGCCTCCTGCCACCGATCCTGGCTGTCCAGGAGATAGGCGTAGAAGCGGGCGATGTCCGCCCGCCCGGGATCGGCCTCCAGGGCCCGCTTGTAGTGGGCTTCGGCCTCCTGGATGCGGTCGGTGTGCTCCAGGATCCAGGCCAGGTTGGCCAGGCTGTCGGCGGTGCCGGGGTGGCGGCGGAGGAGCTCCCGGGCGTAGCGCTCGGCCTCCAGGTAGTTGCCCTTGCTGTCGGCCTCCAGCATGGCGTAGTAGACCTCCTCGTCGGTGAGCAGCTCCAGGCTCCGGGAGCTGGCGGCCGAGGCCACCTTCTCCAGGTACGCCCCGGCCTCCTCGGGCAACGGCGACTGCAGCTGGAGGTGCTCCTGGCGGAGCCTGTCCAGGGCGTGCTGCTCCTCCTTCACCGCCTGCTCGATGCGGCTGCGCTCCTCGGTCAGGAACTCGTCGATGAGCTTGCGGGTGAGCTGGCGGGTCTCCTCCTTGCTCGCTTCCAGGATCGAGTCGCGCGAGTCCGTGGCTACCTGTTCCACCTTTTGCTCCAGGTTGCGGGCGAACTCCTCGCTGCGGAGGTGACTGTTGACCGAGCGCTCGATGACTCCGCGCAGGATCTGGTGGATGTAGCCGAAGCCGAAGACCCCGATCAGGATGAGGATAAAGGTACCCACCCGCATGTAGAGGGTTAGGTTGGACTCCAGGCTCTGGGTGCGATCGGCCAAGTGCTGATCCAGGTTGTCGATCCGGGCCTGGAGGGTCTCCTCGGTATGGGGGATGTCAGCTTCCGTGCGGGTCAGGCGGGTTTCCAGCTCATGCAGGCGGCGCCGAAGCTCGGCGTTGTCCTCCCGCAAATCCTGGATCCGCTGCTGGAGGAGACCGGTCTGCGGCCCAGGGGGTGCGGGGGCGGGGCTCGGCTGGGAGGGCTCCTGGGCCAGACCGGGGCCGGCAAGGACCGCCATCCCCAGAGATAGGCAGAGGGCGGCTGCCAGGGGATGCCACCCGGGGGACCATCCGCGGCGCTTGGGACCCCGGCGAAATCCCCTGGGGGGCTTAGACGGGCCGGAGCGGCTCGCGGTAGGCCTCGATCTCGGCATCGCTGAGTCCCAGCAGGTAGAGCAGCCCGTCCAACGAGCTGTGGGTGAGGTTGTAGGGGGCCTGGTATCGGACGCGCGGTTTGGCGTGATAGGCAAGGCCCATCCCGGCCTCCGCGATCATGGGGAGATCATTGGCCCCGTCGCCCATCGCGATGACCCGCTCCCGAGGCAGATCGAGGCGCTGCCAGAGGTCCCGCAGGGTGGCGGCCTTCACCGCGCCGTCCACCACCTCCCCCTTCACCTCCCCGGTCAGATGGCCGCCGGCGGTCTCCAGGACATTGGCATGGGCGTAGTCCACCCCGAGGTCGCGTTGGATCCGATCCGTGAAGAAGGTGAAGCCCCCCGAGACCACAGCCACCGGGACCCCCATGCCGCGGAGGGTTTCCAACAGCCGCTGTGCCCCCGGGTTGGGTCGGATCCGCTCGCGGTAGGCGGTCTCCAGGACGTCCTCGGGTAGTCCCTCCAGCATGCGGACCCGCTCGCGCAGACTGTCCTTGAAGTCCAGCTCACCGGCCATGGCCCGCTCGGTGATGGCCGCCACCTCCTCCTTGCGCCCGGCGTGGTCGGCGATCTCGTCGATGCACTCGTTGGCCAGCAGGGTGGAGTCCATGTCCATCATCACCAGGCCCCAGGAGCGGGGATCACCGCGGGGCGGGAGGATGGCGAGATCCACTTCCGCCGCCTCCGCAGCCCCCTCGGTTGCCCGGGTCAAGGCGACTGGCGCCACCGGCGGTCCGACCAGCGAAAGCTCCACCGCGGGCAAGGACGCGGAAAGGAGACGCCCCCCGGAAACGAGCTGGCCCTGGCTGTGGATCCCGTCCACCGCAGCGGCCAGGGCCTTGCCGGTCAGACCGGGACCCATCACCACGGCCCGGGCGTCGCGGTCGCTTTCCTGCCCCGCCCGCCAGGCCCAGGCCAAGCCCCGCTCCGTCCAGTGGCGGCCCCCTGGGTCCGCCTGACCCCCATCCAGGGCCGATCCCGAAGCGAGCGCCAAGCGGAAGGTATCCAGGAAGGCTTCCTCCCTTGCCCCCGATCCCAGATCGGACAGCACCTCGCCCGGCAGGGGATCGCCGTCTCGGTAGAGGCACAGACGGGGCTCGGGCGAGGTCATGGGGCTCCCGGAATGGCGCTGGCTGAATCGGTCAATCCGCCCGGTCCAGGTCTTCGGCCAGCTCGGCGCCGGCGGCCGACACCCCGCTTTCCAGCCGGTCCAGGAGCCCATGGAGCCCGGTGGTCCGGGCCTCGGTCTCCGACCAGTCGGCCTGGATCCGGAGCTCGCGATCGCCGTTCAAGCCGTACCGCTGGGGGTCCTCCTGGAGCAGGCCCACGAGCTGCTCGGCGGAAACCCGGGGCCGGGAGCCGAAGACCACCCGACCCCCGAGGGGCCCGGCGTCCCCGCGCCGGATCCCCAGGGAACGTGCCCGGATCTTGAGGCGGGTGGCGGCGAGGAGGTTTTCCGGGGGCTCGGGCAGGGGACCGAAGCGGTCCACCATCTCCTCCCGCAGCGCCTGGAGATCCTCCCGGTTGCCTGCCGAGGCGATGCGCTTGTACAGGACCAGGCGCTCGTGGATGTCCGGCAGGTAGTCCTCCGGAATAAGGGTGGCCAGGTGGAGGTTCACCGGCAGGCCCTGGTCCTCGGGCTCGGCCTCCTCCTCCTCCGGGATCTCCTCCCGGCCGCTGCGGAGGTCCTGGATGGCCTCGTTGAGGAGCTCCATGTAGGTCTCGAAGCCGACGGCATCGATATGTCCGCTCTGCTCCTCGCCCAGGATCTCTCCGGCCCCGCGGATCTCCAGATCGTGGTTGGCGATCAGGAAGCCCACGCCCAGATCCTCCAGCTCCTCGATGGTCTCCAGGCGCTTCTCGGCGTCGGCCGTCAGGCCCTGGCGGCTGTTGACCATCAGATAGGCGTAGGCGCGGTGGCTGGAGCGCCCCACCCGCCCTCGCAGCTGGTGGAGCTGGGCCAGGCCGAAGTGATCGGCACGATTGATGACGATGGTGTTGGCGCTGGGGATATCGATGCCCGACTCGATGATGGTGGTGGTCACCAGGACATTGAACCGCTGATGGTAGAAGTCGGCCATGACCTCCTCGAGCTCGCGCTCGCGGAGCTGGCCATGGGCCACCCGGATGGTGGCCTCGGGAACCAGCGCCGCCACCTCGGAGCGGATCCGCTCGATGGTCCGGACCTCGTTGTGCAGGAAATAGACCTGCCCGCCACGGCGGATCTCCCGGAGCACCGCCTCCCGGATCAGTCCCTCGTCCCATTCGGAGACGAAGGTCTTCACCGCCAGGCGCTCATCCGGCGGGGTAGCAATGATGGAGATGTCCCGGATGCCCGCCATGGTCATGTTCAAGGTCCGAGGGATGGGGGTGGCGGTCAGGGTGAGGGTATCCACCTCCGCCCGCCAGCGCTTGAGGCGCTCCTTTTGCCGGACGCCGAAGCGGTGCTCCTCGTCCAGGATGACCAGACCGAGGTCCTTGAAGGCGACGTCCTTCTGAAGGAGGCGATGGGTGCCCACCGCGATGTCCACCCGGCCGTCACTGATGCCCGCCAGCGCCTGATTGATCTCCTTGCCGGTCTGCATCCGGGAGAGGAGCTCGATGCGAACGGGGAAATCCGCGAACCGATCCCGCAGGCTGTCGAAATGCTGCTGGGCGAGCAGCGTGGTGGGGGTCAGAAGCAGCACCTGCTTGCCGGCCTGAACGGCGAGGAAGGCGGCGCGCATGGCCACCTCGGTCTTGCCGAAGCCCACGTCCCCGCACACCAGCCGGTCCATGGGCTGAGGAGCCTGCATGGACTCCAGGACCTCCTCGATGGCCCGCTCCTGGTCGGGGGTCTCCTCGAAGGGGAAATCGGCGGCGAAGTCGTGGTAGCTGGCGTCCGGGGCGGGGAAGGCGAACCCCTCCCGGGCTGCCCGGCGGGCGTAGAGATCGAGGAGCTCGGCGGCGGTATCGCGGGCCTTCTGCCGCGCGCGGGCCTTGGCCTTGCGCCACTGATCCCCGCCGAGCTTGTGCAGCGGGGCCTCCTCTTCGGAGGAGCCGGTGTAGCGGCTGATGCGGTCGAGGGCCTCCACGGGCACGTAGAGCTTGTCCCCGCCCGAATACTCCAGGACCAGGTAGTCGTTGTCGTAGCCCTCCCCCGAGGGAAGCCGGGCAAGACCCCGGTATCGGCCCACCCCGTGGTCCTCGTGGACCACCGGCGAGCCCAGCTCCAGCTCGCCGAGGTTGCGGATGACCGCCTCCGGGTCGCGCTGCTGGCGGCGCATCTCCCGGCGGGGGGTCCGGCCGCCGTAGATCTGGGCCTCCGGGATCACCCGCAGGTCCGGCTCGGTGAGCACCAGCCCGGACTCGAGGCTGCCGGTGGTCAGGGCCAGGGGCTTCGGGTCCTGCCAAAAGGCCGCCCAGGAGGAGACTTCGGCAGGCCGCAGCTGGCGCTCCCGCAGCAATTCCCGAAGGGTCTCGCGTCTTCCGGGGCTCTCCGCGACGAGGAGGGTGGCGGTCTCCGGGGTCGCCGTGAGGAATTGGGCAAGCTGGTCAATGGCGGCATGGCGCTCCCGGACCGCCGCGAAGACCTCGGGCTCGGCGGCGGGGATCTCCGTCTCCGACGGGCCTTCGCTCTCCGGGGTGAGCTCGACCCGGGCGAAGTCCCCGATGCGGTCCTCTACCTGGTGGCGGCCCAGGAAGAGCTCCTCGGGGGGAAGGACCGGGCGCAGCGGGTCTCGGGAGCGCACGCTATACCGCTCCTGGACCTCGCGGTCCCAGGCCTGTCCGGCTTCCGCGCGCTCAGTGGGCAGGGCCACCACCGTCTCCGCAGGGAGGTAGTCGAGCAGGGTGACGGTGCGCTCGAAGAACAGCGGCAGGTAGTATTCGATCCCCCCGGGGGCCAGGCCCTGCGAGACATCGCGGTAGAGGGGGATGTTCTGGGGATCGCCCTCGAATCGGGTCCGGAAGGCCGTCCGGAAGCGCTGGATCCCTTCCTGGTCCAGCGGGACCTCCCGTGCGGGCAGGAGCCGCACCTCGTCCACCTGGCTGGTGGTGAGCTGGCTCTCGGGATCGAAATAGCGCAGGCTGTCGATCTCATCGTCGAAGAGGTCGATGCGGACCGGATGGCGGCTGCCCGCCGGGAAGAGGTCCACCAGGCTGCCCCGGACCGCGACCTCCCCGGGCTCGGTCACCTGGGAGACCTCGCTGTAGCCCGCTCGGTCCAGCCGTTGGCGGAAGTCCCCCAGGTCCAGCTCCTGACCGACCCGGATCCAGACGGCGAACCGGTCCAGGAACTCGGGCGGAGGCAAGGCCTGGGAGAGGGCCGCCCAGGGCGCCAGAAAGATCCCCCCCGTCCCGGATTGGAGCCGGTAGAGGGCGGTCAGGCGTTGGCTGACCACCTCCGGGTGGGGCGCGAAGGTGTCGTAGGGCAGGGTCTCGCCGTGGGGGAACAGGCGCAGGCGCTCCTGGATGGACGGCCCGCCGTAGAAGCGCAGCTCCCCCTCCAGGCGGTTCATCTGCGGGATATCGGCGCAGACGATCAGGAAGGGCTCGTCCCGGCTCTCGGCTACCGAGGCCAGGGCTAGGGCTGCCGCGCTTCCCTTGAGGCTGCTCCAGGTGAGTCGCTCCCCTCGCTTGGGCAGGGGAAGCTCCAGTGGCGTCTCTCGGTCCATCTTGGCCTTGGGCTGAACGGAGGATGGGGCAGGGCCGTTCCGGTAGGACCGGATCGACGCCCGCCTATTTTCCAATATGAGCGGGAACGGCACAATTGGCTGCTTTGAGCCATAGACGGTGGGAACCGGGAGGCTCCTGCCCCGGGGCGAGCTAGGAGGGCTTTTTGACAAACGCAGCGGATGTCCGGGTCTGGGCGGTGGTACCGGCGGCCGGGATCGGCGAGCGGATGGCGAGCGATTGCCCCAAGCAGTACCTGGAGCTGGGGGGGCGGAGCATCCTGGAGCACGCCCTTCGGCGCGTGGCCGGTCACCCTCGTGTCCGGGGAGTACTCCCCGTGATCCGCGAAGGGGATCCCTTCTGGCCGGGGGTTCGCCGCCGTCTGGGCGATCTGGCCCGCCTGCTGCCCGAGGTCCCCGGAGGGGCCAGCCGTCAGGACTCGGTTGGTCAGGGGCTCGCCGGGCTGGAGCCCCTGGCCCCCGAGGATCTGGTGCTCATCCACGACGCGGTCCGTCCGTGCCTGGGCGAGGCCGAGATCGATGCCGTGATCGATGCCGCCCGGGACGGACACGGCAGCATCCTGGCGGTGCCGGTGGCCGATACCCTCAAGCGCGTGACGGATGGCCAGCAGATCGAGGCCACGGTCGACCGATCCCAGCTGTGGCGGGCGCAAACCCCTCAGGTCTTCCCCGCCGGTCCCCTGAAGGCCGCGTTGGAAATGGCCCGGGAGCGGGAGTGGCCCGCCACGGATGAGGCCTCGATCATGGAGGCGGCGGGCTACACCGTTGGGATCGCTCCCGGGCGGGTGGACAACCTCAAGATCACCCGGCCGGAGGACCTGTCCATCGCCCGCGCGGTCCTGGAAAGCCGATGGTCCGGGTAGGGCAGGGCTTCGATGCCCACGCCTTCGCCCCGGACCGCCCCCTGGTCCTTGGCGGGGTGACCGTGCCCTTTCCCCAGGGACTGGCCGGGCACAGCGACGCCGATGTCCTCCTCCATGCCGCCTGCGACGCCCTTCTCGGGGCCGCCGGGCAGGGCGACCTGGGCCGACATTTCCCCGACTCGGATCCCCGCCACGAAGGCCGGGAGAGCCGGGAGCTGGTACGCGAGGTGCGGGGGCTCCTGGCCGCCGAGGGGGTGGCGATGAGCAACCTGGACGCCACGGTGATCGCCCAGAAACCCCGGCTCGGGGACTACGTGGCCGAGATGGAAGCCAATCTGGCCGCCGACCTCCAGGTCCCCCGGGGACGGATCAACGTCAAAGCCACCACCACCGATCGCATGGGCTGGACGGGACGCGGCGAGGGCATCGCAGCCCTGGCGGTGGCCCTAGTGGAAGCCCCCGATGCCCTATCCGGATGATGCGATCCAACCCCAAGCCCCCGTGACCCCTGCCTATCCGGTGGCTCGACCTTCGGCGCCCCGTCCGGAGGCCGCCTCCCTGCCCTTCGACCCGTGGCTCCGGGCCCTGGACGGCGATCGCCCCGAAGGGGATTTCCGCTGCCAGGCCGAGGATTTCCGGGTCGAGGAGATCCTGGGATTTGACCCCGAAGGCGAGGGCCCCCATTACCTTTTGCGCATCCGCAAGACGGAGGTTACCAGCCACCGGGTGGCCCAGGACCTGGCCGCACGCGCCGGGTGCCGGGTCCGGGACGTGGGGCTTTCCGGCCTCAAGGACCGCAAGGCCGTGGCCATCCAGCACTTTACCGTGCCGGCTGGCGGGGGGGACCCCGCGAGCTGGTCCGGGCCGAGCTGGACGGTGGTCGATGCCCGGCGCTGCCGGCGCAAGCTGCGCCGGGGCGTCCACGCCGAAAACGCCTTCGGGCTGCGGTTGTGGCTCGATGACTCGGACCGTGATCGGGTCGGGGCCCGCTTTGAGCGGACCCTGCGCACGGGCGTGCCCAACTACTTCGGGCCCCAGCGCTTCGGCCGGGAGGGGGGCAACCTCGCAGCCGCTCGGGACTGGCTGATCGAAGGCCACAGGCTCTATCCCCGACAACGGGGCCTGGCCCTGTCGGCCGCTCGCAGCTACCTCTTCAACCGGGTCCTGGCCGCCCGGGTGGAGCAGGGGAGCTGGGATCGGCTGCTGCCCGGGGAGCTGGCCCTTTTGTCGGGAACCCGGTCGGGCTTCGTGGTCCCGGATCCGGAGGTCGAGCGAGATCGACTGGAGCGTGGGGACATCCAGCCCAGCGGGCCCATGCCGGGCACCGGCGGCCTGGGTCCGGCGGATGAGGCGGGTGCGCTGGAGGAGGCCCTGCTGAGCGAG
>JAHEOG010000150.1 GCA_018609925.1 Gammaproteobacteria bacterium | reverse complement strand
CCTGCAGGCGAGGACGCAAAGCGGCATGGGTCATGGCACTCTCCGGCGAGCCACAGGGCCGCGCTCACCGGGCCCGGCGCGGTAAGCGCGTGGAGACGAGCCAGCTTACCACAAAGACCCGGGATCAGCGGGTGTGGATAGTGCCCTCGGGCTGGAATCCGTGGAAGACGAAGGCGAAGACCACCTTGTGGACCAACTCTTCCAGGTCGTCGCCGATGCGCCGCTGCACGGTAACGTTCCCCACATCCCGCCCGTCCGCGATGCGACGGGTGTCCAAGGCCGAGGCCTGACCCGAGCTCCACCGCAGCACCAGGTCGCCGCGGCGGATCTCCCCCCGCTTGCGCAGCAGGTCCAGGGTCCAGGCCTCGTCTCCCACCACCACCACGCGGGTCATGGGATGGACATCGTCCGGCAGGGTCCCGCGGTAGAGCATGGGTCGATCGCGGGTGTCGTAGCCGGTGTACGGGTTTTCCCCGTAGTCCCGGGCCCAGCCATTCTCGGGGACCAGGACCCGGCCGTCGGGATGGCGCTCCCGAAAGCGCTCGAAGGACTCCATCCGCAGCGGAAGGAGCGTCAGCTCGCGGCCGGTCATCTCCCCGACCACCGCCTTGCCGGAGTACTGCTGCCACCAGCTCTCGGTTTGGCGGTCGTACATGACCAGATCCGACTTGCGCAGCAGACCGGTGGTACCGAACTCCAGGATGCGACCGCCGATCTTGCGCTCGAAGGCCAGCCCGCTATTGCACAGGGGACAGAAGGTCACGGCCACCGGCTTGCCGCCCACTCGGTCGTTGACGATCTCGTGCCACATCAGGACGCCGAGGGGGTAGGCCCGGGTGTCGCCGTCAACGGTCAGGGACAGCACCGGGGAGCGCGGCTCCAGGTCCGCCTCGGGGATCGCCACGAACCGGGGATCGTCGATGGACGGGATGTCGTCCTTGCCGGGCCCGCCGGAGACGAACTCATCCAGGGGCACGGCGTGCTGGGAGAAATCGGTCTGGGGCCACTGGGCCCGCCATTGCTCGGCGTTCGCGGGGACCCACTGCTGGTAGCCGAGGAGGGCGGTCACCCCCAGAAGGGCCAAAAGAACAGCGCGTCTAAGGGCCAAGGGCAACCTCCAGGACGGGGATGGCTACCCAGTATACCGGGAGCGCGGCGGCACGGATTCGGGGGCGGGGGGTGCTGCCCGGACCGGGATCAGGCCCGGACCAAGATCCAAAGGGCCCCGCCCAGCAGCAGGACGAAGGCCGGCCCCGGGCCCAGCAGGACCCTCGGCACGGGATGGTACGGCACGAAGCCAACACCGTAGGTAAAGCCGGCGGCCAACCCCCACAGGACCAGCAGAAGCGGCACGTAGGCCACCTCTCCTTCCGGGGCGAAGGCTTGCGGCCATCCCAAAACCAGCCCCGCCATGGCCAGGGCCAGAGCGAAGGCGATCGCCCGCACCAGCGCGCTCTGGAAAAGCGCCTCCGCCCGCCGCCGACGCTCGCTCAATCCCGGCTATCCCGCTCGTCCTCGGCCTCGTCGTCGAGGCGCCGAAGGGATTCCAGCCAGAGGACGTTAATGACACCCACCGCGCAGGCGAGCAGGACGCCCAGGATCCACGAGAAATACCACATGCCCGGCGCTCCTTGGGCCTCAGTAGAGGCTATGGGGATTCTCTTCCACCTGGGCCTCGGTCACCCGCCCGCGCATAACCCGAAAAGCCCAGAAGGTGTACAGAAGGACGATGGGCACGAACACCACCGCGACCCAGAACATGATGGACAGGGTCAGCCGACTGGAGCTCGCGTCCCAGATGGTAAGACTGCTTCCCGGATCGGCGCTGGAGGGCAGGATGAACGGGAACAGCGAGGCCCCGGCGGTGATCAGCACGCCCAGCACCGACAGGATGCTGCCGGCGAAGGCGCCCAGCCCGCTACCGCGCCCGCTCAGGATCAAGACCCCGAAGGCGCCGAGGAAGCCCGCCGCCGGGGCCAGCAGGGTCAGCGGCGCCAACCCGTAGTTGTCCAGCCAGCCACCGGCCATTGCCGCCACGGTCTTGTCCTGGGGCTGGATGTGATCGCTTACCGGGGGCAAGGCCGTGATGCGCAGACCGTCGATGCCCGTGGCCAGCCAGAGCCCGGCCAGTGCGAAGGCGGCCATCAGGACCGCCGCCATGAGCCGGGACGCGCTGGCAGCGCGGCCGCGTAGGGTACCCTCGGTGCGGAGCTGGAGATAAGTGCCCCCGTGCATGGCGAGCAGGGACAAGCTGATGATCCCGCCCAGGAGGGCGAAGGGATGGACCAGGGCCCCCAGGCCCCCTTCGTAGAGGGTCCGCAGCTCCTCATCCAGCCGGAAGGGCAGGCCCAGGAACAGCACGGCAAAGACCCAGCCGAAAAGGAAGGCCGGAACGGCCGAGCCGGCGAACAGGAACCAGTCCCAGCTCCGGCGCCAGCGCTGGTCGTCCACCTTCGAGCGATACTCGAAACCGCCCGGGCGCAGGATCAGGGCGAACAGGATCAGCAGCATGGGGATGTAGAGGGTGGAGAAGACGGCCGCATAGACCATGGGCCAAGCGGCGAACAGGGCGCCGGCCGCCAGGATGAACCACACCTGGTTACCGTCCCAGTGTGGCCCCAGCACATTGACGATGACCCGGCGCTCGGTGTCGGTCTGGCCCAAAAAGGGCATCAGCGCCCCCGCGCCCAAATCGAAGCCGTCGGTGAGGGAGAACCCGATCAGCAGCACAGCCACCAAGGCCCACCACAGGAGCTGCAGGGTCGCGTAATCGAGCCACATCAGGTCTCACCCCCTTCGAAGTGGTAGCGACCGGTGTGCAGGCTGCTCGGTCCCAAGCGGATGTACTTGACCATGAGCCAGACCTCCACGACGGCGAGGGCGGTGTAGAACAGGACGAACCCCGCCAGGCTGAATAGGAGATCGCCCACCTCCAGGCTAGAGGTAGCCATGCCGGTGGGCAGGTAACCGCCGATAACCCAAGGCTGGCGTCCCATCTCGGCCGTAATCCAGCCCAGCTCGGCGGCCAGCCAGGGCAGGGGGATGGAGGCGATGGCCAGCTTCAGTAGCCAAGGCCGGTGCTCCACCTGGCGCCGGGCGCTGTAGTAGAAGGCCGCGGCGAAGACGAACAGCATGATGAAGCCGGCGGCCACCATGATCCGGAAGCTCCAGAACACCACCGGTACGTTGGGCACGGTATCGAGCGCCGCCTGCCGGACCTCCTCCGGTTCCGGATTGGTTGGGGTTTCACTATGCCGGCGCAGCAGCATGCCGTAGCCGATGTCGCCCTTGATGCGGTCGAAGATCACCTCCTCGGCACGAGAGGCCTCATCGGACCGGATCTCCTCCAGAAGGGCCAGGGCCCGGGCGCCGCGCTCGACCCGCTCCTCGTTGTCGGCGACGAGGTCCTTGATCCCGAGCACCGGCTCGTTGAAGGAGCGCGTGGCGATGATCCCCATCACCCAGGGGATATTGACGGTGTAGTCGGTCTCCTGCTCCGCCATGTCGGGCCAGCCCACCAGCTTGAAATCCGCCGGTGGCTCCTGGGTCTCCCACTCCGACTCCAGGGCGGCCAGCTTCATCTGCTGGACCTCGCCCACGGTGTAGCCGCTCTCGTCGCCCAGGGTGATCACCGACAGGATGGAAGCCAGGCCGAAGCCGGCCGCGACAGCGAAGGAGCGCCGGGCGAAGGCCCGGTCCCGGCCCTTGAGCAGGTACCAGGCGCTGACTCCGAGCACGAACATGGCCCCGGTTACGTAGCCCGCCGCCACGGTGTGCACGAACTTGGCCTGGGCAACGGGGTTGAACAGCACGGCGCCGAAGTCCACCAGCTCCATGCGCATGGTTTCGGGGTTGAGCTCGGCGCCGACGGGATTGTTCATCCAGGCGTTGGCCACGAGGATCCACAGGGCCGACAGGCTGGACCCCAGCGCCACCAGGAAGGTCACCACAAGATGCTGGACCTTGGTGAGACGGTCCCAGCCGAAGAAGAACAGGCCCACGAAGGTGGACTCCAGGAAGAAGGCCACCAGCCCCTCGATGGCCAGCGGCACCCCGAAGATGTCGCCCACGTAGTGGGAGAAATAGGACCAGTTGGTGCCGAACTGGAATTCCAGGGTGATCCCGGTGGCCACCCCCATGGCGAAGTTGATCCCGAAAAGCTTGCCCCAGTAGCGGGTCATGTCCTTGTAGATGGCCTTGCCGGTCATGACATAGACCGACTCCATGATCACCAGGATCATGGAAAGACCCAGCGTCAGGGGCACGAACAGGAAGTGGTACATCGCCGTCAGGGCGAACTGGAGCCGCGATAGATCGACGACGGTTTCGGTCACCATGCCGGGTGCTTGCTCCCTGGAAGTGGGGGCCTAGCGGCCCCGGGACTCGGACTCGGTGAAGCGCTCGGCCACCGCCCCGGGACCGGAGGCGGGTCCGGGCTCGCTGAAGAAGGCCCACCATAGCAGGGCCAGGGCCAGGACCTTGAGTATCATCACGATGGTAAGCTCGCGTAGCAAGGGATGGCGTGGCAGCCATCTCGCGAGAAGGGGCCGATCCTGTTGCGACGCCTTGGGCATGGGCTGTTTGCCTCCCGATTCCATGTTCCGCCGGTTCCTTGCTCGAGCCATGCGCGCCGGGTAGGGTTATCGGCCCCGCCGGACCAAGGGCTGCCGCAATGATCGATCGGACCCTCTCCGTGGCTCCCATGATGGACCGCACCGACCGCCACTGCCGCTACCTCCTGCGGCTGGTGGCCCCGGGAGTCCACCTCTACACGGAGATGGTCACCACCGGCGCCC
This sequence comes from Gammaproteobacteria bacterium, assembly GCA_018609925.1. Classification (GTDB taxonomy): domain Bacteria; phylum Pseudomonadota; class Gammaproteobacteria; order Thiohalorhabdales; family Thiohalorhabdaceae; genus Thiohalorhabdus. The sequence continues at coordinate 9,118 of JAHEOG010000150.1, read as the reverse complement.
TGCTTCACGGCGACCTCGCCCGCCACCTCGACTTCCATGCTGCGGAGCACCCCGTCGCGCTACAGCTGGGCGGCTGCGAGCCCGAGGCTATGGCGGCCTGCGCCCGGCTGGCCGAGCGCTGGGGCTACGCCGAGGTGAACCTCAACGTAGGCTGCCCGTCGGATCGGGTCCAGGGCGGGCGCTTCGGGGCCTGCCTCATGGCCGAGCCGGAGACGGTGGCAGCCTGCGTCGCCGCCATGCGGGAGGCGGTGGACCTGCCCGTCACCGTCAAGCACCGCATCGGCATCGACCACCAGGACGATTACCCCGCCTTGCGGGACTTCGTGGGCCGCGTCGGCGAGGCCGGATGCCGGACCTTCATCGTCCACGCGCGCAAGGCCTGGCTGCAAGGGCTTTCGCCGCGGGAAAACCGGGAGAAGCCGCCCCTGCGGCACGACCTCGTGCACGCCCTCAAGCGCGAGCTACCGGAATACGAGATTATCACCAACGGCGGCCTAACCACCCCGAAGGACGTGGTGGACCAGCTCCGCCAGGTGGACGGGGTCATGCTCGGGCGCGCCGCCTACCAGGATCCCTGGCTGCTGGCCGAGCTGCAGCGCCGCGTTCTGGGCGGAAGCCCCGGGCCCGCAGACCGGCGGGAGGTGGTGCAGCGCTACATGGCCTACATGGAGGACGAGCTGGCCCGTGGCACCCGCCTCCAGGCCATGGCCCGCCACCTGCTGGGCCTGTTCCAGGGGGTCCCGGGAGCCAAGGCGTGGCGGCGCCACATCTCCGAGAACGCGCCCCGCTCCGGCGCTGGCGTGGAGGTCATCACCGAGGCCCTCGATCGGGTGGCCCCGGAGCCGGAGCGGGAGCCGGCCTGAGGCTCGGGTCCCCCGAAGCTCTAATCCGCTGGAACCTTAATTCCAACGGTCCGCCAGCGCGGTCACCACGATCCGGCGACCCGTCCGGGGCCCGTCAAACTCGCACAGGAACAGCCCCTGCCAGGTGGACAGCCCCATCCGTCCCTCGATCACGGGGACGGTCTCGGAGGGACCCACCAGCCCCGACTTCAGGTGGGAATCGCCGTTGCCGTCCTGGCGATCGTGCTCCCACACCCCCCCCGCGGGATCACCTCCTGGAGCAGGCGGACCACGTCGCGGGGCACGCTGCCGTCCCAGTTCTCCTGGATCATGATCCCCGCGGTCGCCCCCTGCACATAGAGCGACACCAGCCCGTCCTGGATCCCCGTTTCGGCCACCGCCTCCGCGACGGAAGCGGTGATGTCCACCAGCTCCTCGCGGGCGTGGGTCGGCACCTCGATCAGGGTACGCACGAAGCCTCCTCCCGAAACATCCGCTCGATCCCGCTAGACCCCCGGCTGGGCAAAGAACTCCCCCATAACGGGGATGAACCGGGCCTTGTCCACGAGGAAGGCATCGTGGCCCTGGACCGAGTCCAGCGGCATGAAATGGGTGGCCAGATCGGCCGCCTTGAGAGCCCTTGCGATCTCCTCCTGCTGCCATAGCGGGAAGAGGTAGTCGGTGCGCACGCCCAGCACCAGAGCCCGGTGGGCCCGGATTCCGGCCAGCGCGGAGGCGGGATCACCGTCGTCGGCGTGCTCGCCCAGATCAAATAGGTCCATGGCCCGCGAGAGGTAGAGGTAGCTGTCGGCGTCGTAGATCTTGACGAACTTGCGGGCGTTGGCCTCCAGGTAGGACTCTACCTGGAACTCGACGTCGAACGGCTCCTGGCCCGGCTCATCCATCCACTCCACCCGCTCGCGGCCGAAGCGCTCCAGCCATTCCTCTGGGGAGCGATAGGACATCAGCCCCAGCTTGCGGGCCAGGCGCATGCCCTCCTCCGGCTGTTGCCCTTCCGGGTAGAAACCGCCTTGCCACGCCGGATCCGTCTTGATGCAGTCGCGCTGCAGGGAGCGGATGGCGATGGCGAAGGGAGTGGCCCGCATGGCCGCCGAGATCACCACCAGCTCGGAGATCTCGCCGGGAAAGAGGACGGCGTAGGCCAGTGCCGACATGCCACCGAGGGAGGCCCCCACGGCGGTGTGCACCCGCTCGATGCCCAGCTTGCGCAGGGCCTCGCGCTGGCTCCGGGCGATGTCTTCCACCGAGAGCTCTGGGAAGTCGAGCCGGTAGGGACGCTCCGTCTCGGGGTTGCAGGAGGCGGGCCCGGTGGAACCGAAACATCCCCCCAGGTTGTTGAAGCAGATAACAAAGAATCGGCTGGTGTCGAGGGCCCGGCCCGGGCCGATCATGAACTCCCACCACCCCCGCGAGGGATCCTCCAGGGACGAGGCGGCATGGGCGCTCGGCGACATGCCCGTGAACAGCAGGACGACATTGTCCCGCTCGGGGGAGAGCTCGCCCCAGGTCTCATAGGCCAGGGTCACCTCGGGCAGCAGCCCACCCCGGTAGAGGGGGAAGGGGCCGTCGAGGTGGAGGTGTTTGGTAGCGCCGGACATGGGGTCTGCGTCCTTGCTGGAGCCGGGATCCCGTTATCGGATCCATCGACTTTACGGGTGACCGATTTTCCCAGATTCCGTCCGGGCGGCTAACCCGAGGGGGCTGGAAGGGCTTCCTCAGTCCCCGGGGTCGGGTCCCAACCGGGCGGCACCGCGCGCACCGCTGGCGTCGCCATGGACCGGTGGGACGAGCCTGGTAGCCAACCGGTCCGAGAAGACGAAGGGATCCCAGGGCTGCGGCAGCCGCCGGTAGAGCCGGTTTACATTGCCCAAACCGCCCCCCAGGACGATCACCTCCGGATCCAACAGGTTGATGACGTGGGCCAGGCCCCGCGCCATGCGGTGCTCATAGCAGGCCAGGGTGCGCTCGCAGGCGGTCTCGCCCGCGGCCGCACCGGCGATGATGGCATCGGGCTCCAGACGGCTTCCGGTGCGGCGCTCGTGCTCGGCGCTCAGACCCGGCCCCGACAGGAAGGTCTCGATGCAGCCACGCCGGCCGCAGTAGCAAGGCGGGCCCGGCGTTTCCTCTGCGTCCGGCCAGGGCAGGGGATTGTGCCCCCACTCCCCCGCAATGGCGTTGGCGCCGGTCAGCACCTGCCCGGCCAGGGCGATGCCGGCTCCGGTGCCCGTACCCACAATGACCCCGAACAGGGAGTGCGCGTTCGCCCCGGCACCGTCGGTGGCCTCGGAAAGGGCGAAGCAGTTGGCGTCGTTGGCGACACCGACCGGTCGGCCGAGGCGATCCGCCAGATCCCGGTGGAGCGGGTGGCCGTTCAGCCAGGTGGAGTTGGCGTTCTTGACCCGGCCCGTGCTCGGGGAAACGGCGCCGGGGATGGCCACCCCGACCGAGGCCCGGGCACCCAGCTCCCCCTCGGCCCCCTCCACCAGCGAGGCCACATTCGCCAGGGTGGCCCCGTAGTCCCCGCGGGGGCTCGCCGTCCGCTGGCGCAGGCGCTCCTCGCCGGTCTCGTCCAGGAGGCGGAGCTCGGTCTTGGTGCCGCCCAGGTCCACCCCGATCCGCAGCCGGCTCACTCGCCGCGGTCCTCCCCCGCGAAGACCTTCACCAGCAGCTCGCGGGCGGCCTCGTAGACCCGCGGCTCCTTGCTCGCGCGGGGACCGGCCACGTTCAGCGTCTCGAAGCCCCCTTCGCGCAGCCACTGCCGGACCTGCTTGGGATCGGGATCCTCGTCCAGCTGGATCAACAGGTAGGGCCGCTCCCCGGCCGCCAGGTAGTCCACGGTGAGGGCGGTACCCCCCTCCAGCAGCCCCCAGTTGAGGATCAGAGTGGCGTCCGCCTCCCGGACGTTCCACTCGGTGCGCTGCTCGTATCCCGGATCGGGGGTTTCGCTGAGGGGATAGGCCGGATCGATGGGCCCGTCCTCGGCGCGGCGCCCCCGCGGGCACCATCCGCCGACGGGAAGGCCCGCCTCCAGCGCGGCGTCCAGGGCGGCACGGTCCACCCCGGTCTGGCCTCCAGAGAGCACCTTGGCGAGGGCCAGGCGGGAGGCGCTCACGGGAACAGGGCCAGCACGCCGGTGTAGCCGTAGAGCCGGGCGTCGTGGATCTCGCCGTTGCAGAAGAAGCCGGCCAGGGGGACATCGCCCAGCTCTTCCGCCACCAGACGCAGCTCGTTGGAATCGCCCCCGAACAGGTTCTCTCCCCGACCCACGCAGGAGAAGTAGAGCCCGCCCCGCGGGGCCTCCCCCGCCCGCTCGCGGGTCTCGCTCACCATGCGGACCAGGTCCTCCCGCGCGGTATTGCCGTCGCGGCGGCAGAACACGACCTCCTGGCCGGGGTTCATCTGCTCGCTGATGCCGACGACGCCCCGGTCGGTATTCACCCCCACAAGGTTGCGCACCAGGTAGTCTCCGCTGTCGGAGCCCTCCTGGGGCAGGGCCGCGAAGATGTAGCCGGCCGCCTTGTTCAGGTCCCGCGCCAGGAGCTCACCGATGTCCTCGTAGAAGACCTCCAGCGCTGGCCGACCGTCGAGTCCCACCAGGACGTTGCCTTCCGCCTCGGTCACCGTCCGCGGCGGGCCGATGGGGGTGCAGCCCTGGGTGAGTCCGCACACCATTGGCACCTCCTCCGAGAGCAGCACCCCCGACAGGCCGCCCTCGGTCATTGTCCCGGCGAGCTGGGGATAGGCCCGCCTGCGGGTGGAGGTCAATCCCCCCACCAGGAAGCCGTGGGGCAGCTCCCCGGCCAGACCGGCGATGAGCGCACCCAGGGCCGCATTGCGTGGATCGCCGTGGACCACCCCGCGGATCCGCTCGCATCGCTCGTACCAGGAGCCGAGCTCGGCCTGAAGATCCTCCAAGCCCCCCGCCACGGTGGGCAGCATGCGGAACCCATCCGCCGGGAAGGCCCCCACCATCGCGCTCATGCCAGGCTCGCGGTGGTATTCCACTCCGCTGGCCACCACCCCGGCCCCCAGGGTGCCCACCCACTGCCCGATCCCCGTGCGGGCCTGGAAGTAATCCAGGATGGCCTCGACCTCGTCGCTCCATTCGTCGCTCACGTAGAGGAAGCCGAGATTGGCCGCCCCGGGCAGGGGCCCCATCTGCTCCAGGCAGGCGTCGGCGGCGTCCCGCCAGAGGGGACCGCCGGAATGTCCGGCCACGAACTGGTGCATGAGGGCGTATCCACCGGTCTCGGGAGCTGCGGCCGCCCGGCAGGGCCGACCGCAGGGAGGGGTCACCGGGACGCCGCATTCTACCCCGGGTAGGCAATCCCCGGCCAGACGCCCCCCGGGCCCAAACACCGCGACCATGCAAAAGGGCCCGGCCGAAGGCCGGGCCCGGGGAGGGACCTGAGGGAGAATGCGGCCTAGAAGTCCACCTGGAAACGGGTGGCAAGGAAGTTGGACTCGCCCAAGGCGTCCTGGTCGGCGTGGACGAAGTTCAGCATCCACTTGGCGTGGGCCACCGGGTACCAGTTGATGCCCGCGCTGAAGACATTCAATTCAGCCACATTTGCCGGGTCGCCGGCAGCCAGTCCGGGAAGGTTCCCGTTAAAGCTGGCCGCATTGGCCATCTCCTCGGCGTCCATCACCGAGTAGCGCCCCACCACCTCCCAGGCACCGGGTCCGCTTCCCAGCCCGGTGAACGGGCTGGCCGGTTTAATCCGCCCGAAGTCCCCATCCGCCTTGTCGTAGGGCCGGCTCTCCCCGGTCAGAACCACCCCGCCCTGGACATAGTAGGTATCGATGTCGGGGTCGGGGCCGTTGGGGGTGTTGATATTGGACCGAACATACTCGGCCTGGGCGTGGGCCGGACCGAAGACCCCGGCCAGCTCCGCCCCGTAGATCTGCCGACTGTCGACATTAGCCACTGTGCCACTGATGAAGTCGTCGGTCTTGTGGACCTCCGGCTCCTGACCCAGGCTAAAGCTATCCACCTTGCGGTGGGAGAATCCGGCACCAACGTGGAGGACCCGGTCCCCGCCGTCGCTATAGAGGATCGGGGAAGTCACCCGGCCGGTGATGCTGACGTTGCCCTCGTTAGACGACCCCGAGGGCGTCTCCCAGTTTCCGAAGTTCGGATTGAATACGCCCAGGGCCACATTGAGCCGGTCATTGGCGAAGTGGTCGGTGAGCATGATGCCGGCGTTGCGGCCCACCGAGCCCACCTCGTCGGCGAGCATGGTCCGGGACATCAGGGAGATGTACTTGCTGGAGGTCTGCTCCTGCAGGCTCAGGGGCTCCTTGAAGTGGCCCACCTTGACAGAAGGCATACTGCCCAACCCGTGGGCCTGCATATAGACGTCCTTGGCCTCCGCACCGCCCGCGAAATCGATCTGCAGCTTGTAGGCCAGCCAGGGGGCTACCGAGCCCTCGGCGAAGAAGCGCACCCGGCGGAGCTCAGCGCCCTCCTCCAGATTGTTATTGCCGTTGACGGCGTTCTCCAGCCCTTGGTCCTCGCCGAAGGCCCAGGTCTGGTCGAACATGATGCGGCCGCCGAACTCGTCGACGTACTTGTCCCAGGGCGCCTGATCGCCCTCCGCGTCCTCCAGTCGCTCCTCGACCTCTGACAAGCGCTCCTTGAGCTGCTCCATATCGGTGTCGGTTTGGGCCAGGGCCGACTGCGCCCCGACGCCGACGCCCACCAACAGCAGGTACGTCAGCCACCTTGGATTTGCGCCCATTGGGGAACCTCCGTGCGGTTGGAAAGCAATGGGTCCTTGGGAAATGCCTTGCGCGGGCATCGCGGTTGCGACTGAAGTGGACAATAAGAGGGGAAGATGAAGGCGGTATTGCAGGTGTATTACGGAGGGATGACAGGGCCTTGCTTAGCCCGGAGCGGTTACTGACAGGGGGGCACCCCGGAGGGTCTGCTGGAGGTAGGCCAGGATGCGCTGGTCCAGCCAGTAGCGAGGCCGCCCGGGCCAGCGCCCGGCCAGGAAACCGACGTGGCCGCCGCGGGCATAAAGCTCCAGCTCCACCTGGGGGGACAGCTCTTCGAGGCTGGGCACCGCATCGGAGGTGGTGAAGGGGTCGTCGGTGCTGTGGAGGATCAGGGTGGGGCTGCGGATTTCTCCCAGATAGGGCCGGCAGCTCGCCCGGGCATAGTAGTCGGCCACCCCGTGGTAGCCGTGAAGGGGCGCGGTAACCGCGTCGTCGAAGGCCCGGAAGCTGCGCAGGCGAGCCAAGGTCCCCACCGGCACCGGAGGGGCATCCGGGCGTTGGCAAGCCTTCTCCGCCATGGCCCGTTTCAAAGACCCCAGGAGGTGACGGCGGTAGATCCGGGAGAGCCCCCGCTCCAGGCGCGCCGCCGCCTGATCCAGCTGAAAGGGCGGGGAGACGGCCACGGCACCCGCCAGGGGCGAGTGATCCCCCATCTCGCCCAGCCACTTGAGCAGGATGTTGCCCCCCAGGGAATAGCCCACCGCGGCCAAGGGAGCCCCGGGCCGAGCTTCCCGGATGTGCTCGATCACCGTGCCCAGATCGTCGCTGCTCCCCCCCGAATAGCGCCTCGCGCTACGATTGGGCTCGCCGCTGCACCCCCTCAGATACATCAGGACCCCCTCCATACCGAGCTTGCGAAGACCCGTCGCAAGCCCGGGTAGGTAATGGGAGCCGCGGCCCCCCTCCAGTCCGTGCAGCAACACGACCACGGGCGCCCCTTCGGGGGCTCCGTTCGTCCAATCCAAATCCAGGAAATCGCCGTCGGGGAGCTCCAGGCGCTCGCGGTACAGCCCAGGAAGGCGGCGCCGGCGGAAGAAGACCGGCCACAGGGTCTGCAGGTGCCCCCCGGGCAGCCACCAGGCCGGTCGGAAGGGACCCGGGTCGGGAGACCCCTCGGGCCCACCCGGTCCACCCATCCCGTATCGCTCTCTATTGACCATATCCTCCGTACCCATGGAGCCCTCGCCCTCCGGACAGCCTGAGCCGAGCCTTTGGGAACCGCGCCGGGCCTTGTCCTCTGGCCGAGGTCCCATCGCTTTTAGTATAAAGATTGGTTCTCCCCGCACCTCAGTTCGCGGAGCGGCGAGGCTAAGGCAAAGCGGACCGGGCCCGGACCCCCATCTAACGCAAAGCAGAGGAAGTGGGCCGCACCGTATCCCTAGTCGGAGCCACCGATCCCCCTGGGGAGCACCCCCTTATAGACGAGGCGCTCTTCGTTGGGGCCTTCCTGGCCCGCCCCCACCAAGCGGCGATCCTGGACGAAGCGGGCACCATCCTATCGGTGAAGGCCGCCTGGCAGGAATTCGCCCGGGACAACAGCGGGGATCCCAACGGCTATGTGGGAAGTAGCTACCTGGCCGCCTGACGGGATCCCGAAGACCCCGATGCGGTGCCACGCTCCGGGGGACGAGATCGTCCTGTGCGCCATCCCCGCGGACGAGACCGGCGTCTTGCAGCTCACCGACCGGCTCCACCACTTGGTCCAACAGGCGGCGGAGCGCACCGGTTTCCCCGCGCTGATCTCCGCCTCGATCGGGGTGAGCTTCTTCCCGGAGCACGGCCGCGACCTGGAGGCCCTCCTCGCCGAAGCCGATGCCGCCATGTACCGGCCCAAGACCGCTGGGGGTGGACAGACAGTGGTTGCAGGCCGGACCCGTCCCGATTCGCCCTGATCGCTCGGACAGCCCCGCCACGCGAAGGAGCTCCCCGGCCGCGGGATTGTCTCCTCCAACGAGGTTATGGGATACAGGGAGTCTGGACACCGGAGGGCTCCATGACACGCCTGCTGGTTTCGCTCGTCCTGTTCGGGGCCTTATGGGTCCTTTTTACGGGCGGCTCCCCCGCTTCCTGGGTCGTGGGCGGGCCCACCGTAACCCTGGCTGCCTGGATCGGACACGCCCTCGCCCCCTTCCAGGGAACCGGCATCCGCCCCCTGGCGGGCCTGGCCTTCCTGCCCTACTTCCTGATCAGCTCCCTCCGTGGCGGGTGGGACGTGGCCTGGCGGGCCCTATGCCGCCCCCCGGCTCTCCAGCCTGAGCGGATCAGCTACCGCTGCCACCTCCCCGCCGGCCCATCCCGGCTCCTGTTCGCCCATGTCCTGAGCCTGCTTCCGGGTACCCTCTTCCTGGAGGACAGCGGCGAGGCCATGGAGCTCCACGTCCTCAACCGCAGCGCCGAGACCGAGGCCGAGCTCCGGGACCTGGAGGCTCGGATCGCCCGCCTGGTGCGGGTGAGCCCAGGAGGGTCCGAATGAT
>JAHEOG010000149.1 GCA_018609925.1 Gammaproteobacteria bacterium | reverse complement strand
CTACGAGGTGGATCATCTGGCGTTCGGGCCCGACTACTTCATCCCCAAGCCCCTCGATCCCCGACTCCAGGAATGGGTGGCCGGGGCGGTGGCCCGCGCCGCCGAGGAGACGGGGGCAGCCATCCTCGCGCCGCCCGATTACGGGGGCTCACGCGAGGGATCCGATGGTCAGGGCGCAGTCTAGGGGCCGGCGGGACCCTTACAGGGCCAGCTCGGCCATCACCGGGGCGTGATCGGAGGGGCGCTGCCAGCGGCGGGGCTCGACCAGGATCTCGCAGCCACTGCAGGCCTCGGCGACGGGCCGCGAGCCCCAGATGTGGTCGATGCGCAGGCCCAGGCCGCGGCGGAACATGTTCAGGCGATAGTCCCACCAGGAGTAGAGCCCCGCCTCGTCGTGGTGGCGGCGGAAGCAATCGACGAAGCCCCAGGCGCGGATCCGCTCCAGGGCCTCCTTCTCGGGCTCGGAGAACAGGATCCGGTCCCGCAGGGCATCCGCGTCGTAGACGTCGCGGTCCTCGGGGGCGACATTGAAGTCCCCCACCAGCAGCACCGGCTCCCCGGGATCGAAGGCCTGGTCCAGGTAGGCGCGCAGCCGCGCCATCCACTCCAGCTTGTGGGCGTACTTGTCCGAGCCCACCTCCGAGCCGTTGGGCAGGTAGACATTGATCACGGTGAGCTCCCCGAAGCGGGCGGTGATCAGCCGGGCCCCGGCCTCCCCGTCGTCATCGGGCAGCCCGCGCTGGATCGCCTCGGGCTCCCCGGCGCTCTCGGCTGCCAGGAAGGCGACGCCGTTGTAGGTCTTCTGGCCAAAGACAGCGGCCCGGTAGCCGATCTCCGCGAAGGTCTCCCCGGGGAACTGCTCGGTGGGGGCCTTGAGCTCCTGCAGGGCCAGGACATCGGGCCGATGGGCCTCGAGGAAAGCCCGGACCTGGCCGGCGCGGGTGCGGATGGAATTGACGTTCCAGGTGGCGATCTTCAAAGGGCCCCTCCCGTGGTCGCTGGGGTTCGATTGTAGTTAGTCCCGGACCCAGCGGGAAAGCGGAGCCGTGGACGACCCTACCCGCCGCGGGCCAAACGAGGCATCATAGCGGGCGGCCCAGGTCCCCCGAGTCGGGCTACGGATCGCCCGGGCCGCTCCGGCCGTCCAGCAACAGGGGAGGTTTGCGGCATCTCCACCCGGCCCGCCGATGAGACCCCATACGTCCAGCATCTGCCCACCCCGGAGGAGCTCCTCGAGGCCCTGGCGCGCTCCTTCGTCCTGAGCCTTCGGCTCCTGCCCTCCGAGCTGCGCGGCCATTTCGCCCGCGCCTACCTGTTCGCCCGGGCGGGGGATACGGTGGCGGATACCCAGGCGGTGCCGCCGGAGGAGCGCGACCGATGGCTGGCCCGCCTGGAGGAGGCCGCGGAGCGGCTTTCCCGGGGCGAGCCCATTGCGCTGGAGGCCCCTCCCATGGGGGGCGGCGGCGGCCGCTACGAGCGTGGGCTCATAGCCCGGCTACCGGCGATTGCGGAGTGGGTCAATGAGCTGGAGGTGCCGGCGCGCCGACGCGCCGGTTGGGTCTGCGGGATCCTGTTCGGGGCCATGCGCCGTGACCTGGCGCGGTTCGGGGAGCATTCGGAGGGGCTTATCGCCCTTTCGGACGAGGCCGAACTGGAGGAATACCTCTACGGCAACGCCGGCTGTGTCGGGGCCTACTGGGCCGCGGAGCTCGGCGCCACCTCGGGGCGGTTCGCCGCGCTCGATCTGCAGAGCCTGGACCGGGCCGGGATCCGGCTCGGCCACGCCCTGCAGCGGGTCAATGTCCTGCGGGACCTGGCCGGGGACCTGCGCCGAGGCCGGTGCTACCTGCCGGAGGACCAGGTCACCGCATGCGGGCTGGAGCTGCGGGACCTGTACTCCACGGCGGTGGCACCGCGGCTACGCCCCCTGGTGGAGCGCCACATCGCCACCGCCCTGCAGGATCTGGCCGAGGGCATGGAGTTCTTCCACGTCCTGCCCCGGCGCTGGATCCGAAGCCGTGCGGCCGCGGCGCTGCCCGCGGTGCTCGCCCGGCGCACCCTGGACCGGATCGCGGCCCAACCGGAGCGCCTGCTGGATCCCCAAGGCACGGTCAAGGTGCCCCGCTCCGAGGTGAAGCGGATCCTAGCCCGACTGCTGGTGACCCCGCCCTCGGACCGGGCGCTTCAGCGAATGGTGGTGGGCCATTCCCCCTAAGAGCCTTGGTCTCGGAGCTGGCGGGCCAGGGACGGGTCGCCGTAAAGGGCCATCCAGTGGAGGACGTCCGCGCGTCGGAGCATCCCCACTAGCCGGTCTCCCTCGACGACCGGGAGCTGATTGACCCCGGCTCGGGTCAGGGTCATCAAGGCATCGTGGGCGTCCTCCTCGGGCCCCACCGTAACCAGCCGAGCACGGGGAATCATGATCTTGCGCACGGAGAGGTGCGGCCACTCCCCCTGATCCCGCTGCTGGACCTCGGCCAATCCCACCAGGCCCACTAAGCGGTGGCCTTCCACCACGGGCAGGGCCCGCTCGCCGCCGCGCAGGAGGTGGGCGTCCACCAGATCCTGGACGGCCATGTCCGGCGGGACGTCGGTGGCTCGGGAGCGCATGAGTCGCGCGACGCGCACGCCGCCCAAAGACTCCCGTAGCAGGAGCTGCTGGTAGCTGGCGAGGGCGGCGCTGTTCAGGAACCAGCCGATGAAGGCGAGCCATAGCCCGCCGATGGTACCGGTACCGAACAACGGCACCCGTGCCCCCAGGATCATGGCCACCCCGGTGGCGATGAGCAGCCAGGCGAAGCCCTGTCCGGCCCGCGAAGCCCACCGGGTCGCTCGGCGGATGTCCCCGGTAAGGCCCCACATCGCCGCCCGCAGGACCCGGCCGCCGTCCAGGGGGAATCCCGGGACGAGGTTGAACAGGCCCAGGATCACGTTGACCGGTCCCAGCCACAGCAGCAGGGTGGCCAGCGGCGACAACCCGGCCAGATGCTCCCGCGGGTTAGCCGGATCGATCCCCTCGGGACCGATAAGCAGGCCGGCCAGGACCAGGAAGGTGAAGCCGAGCACCAGGCTGGTGATGGGCCCGACGATGGCCATCCACAGCTCCCCTCGCCAGTGCTCGGGCTCCGACTCCATATGGGCCAAGCCCCCGAAGATGAACAGGGTGATCCGGGGTACGCGCATGCCGTAGGCCCGGCCCACCAGGGCGTGGGAGAGCTCGTGGACCAGCACCGAGGCGAAGAACAGGACCGCCGCCACCAGCGCCGTGACCCACGACAGCAGGGAGGACCAGTTGGGGTGGAGGGCGGGGAAGGTGGCGAGGCCCAGGCTGGAGGCGATCAGGGCGAAGATGATCAGCAGGCTCCAGTCCACGTGGACGTCGATGCCCGCGATGCGGCCGAGTCGGAACCCTTGGCCCATGGGGGCTTCCCCTTTGGCCGGCCGGGAGGTCCCCGGCTACAGCTCGCCGCGCTCGGCGAAGGAGACTACCGGACCCTCCCCGATGACGAAATGGTCCAGCAGCCGCACCTCCACCAGGTCCAGGGCCTGCCGCAGCCGGCGGGTTAGGCTGGCATCGGCTGCGGAGGGCTCGGCGACCCCGGAAGGGTGGTTATGGGCGACGATGAGTGCCGCGGCGTTGTGGTGAAGGGCCCGGCGCACCACCTCACGGGGATGCACGGAAGCGCCGTCGATGGTGCCGGCGAACAGCTCCTCGAAGCCCAGGACCCGGTGGCGGGTGTCCAGGAACAGGGCGGCGAAGACCTCCCGCTCCCGGTCCCGCAGTCGGGCGATCAGATAGTCCCGGGCGGCCGTCGCCGACTCGATGGCCTCGCCGCGGACGAGCTCCTCGCCCAGGTAGCGCCGGGTCATCTCCGCCACGGCCTGGAGCTGGCGGTACTTGGCTGGCCCCAGACCCGGGGCGGCGCAGAAGGCCGCCTCCCCGGCGGCGAGCAAGGCGCGCAGCCCGCCGAAGGCCTCCAGAAGCTCGCGGGCCAGACTGACAGCGCTGACGCCGGGCTTGCCGGTACGCAAGAAGATGGCCAGGAGCTCGGCGTCGGACAAGGCCTCCGGGCCCCGCTCGGCGAGCTTCTCGCGGGGACGCTCGGAGGCGGGCCAGTCGGTGATGGCCATGGTGATCCCCCCTTTTGATGCCCAAGCTGTGGCAGCCTAGCACGGAAACCGGAGGCAATGGACACCATGGATCGGATCTGTGTATTCGCCGGCTCTGGTGCCGGCAATCGGGAGGTCTATCGGGAGGCGGCCCAGCGCCTGGGGGAGGCCCTGGCCGGCCGCGGCCTGCAGCTGGTCTACGGCGGCGGGCACACGGGGCTCATGGGCCACCTTGCCGATGCCACGCTGGGCGCCGGCGGCCGGGTGGTCGGGATCATCCCGGAGGCCCTGCGCCGCCCCGAGCTGGCCCACGAAGGGGTCACCCGGCTCGAGGTGGTGGCCACCATGCACGAGCGCAAGCGCCGCATGGCCGATTTGGCCGACGCCTTCATTGCCCTGCCCGGGGGCATCGGCACCCTGGAGGAGCTCTGCGAGATCTTCACCTGGGCCCAGCTCGGCCTCCACGCCAAGCCGTGCGGGCTGCTCAACGTGGGCGGCTTCTACGCCCCCCTGATCGCCTTCCTGGATGCCATGGTGGCCGAGGGCTTCCTGCGCTTTGAGCAGCGGGATCTCCTCCACGAGGGCGAGGACCCGCAGGCCCTGCTGGCGGCCTTCGCGTCGGCGCCGGCGACCCCCACGCGTGCCCCGCGGATCGGGCCCGGCGAGACCTGAGCCCGCTCGGAGAGCGCTGCCGGGCTTGCGGGCTTCATGCTCCGGCCTCGCCGGTGACCGGCGCCGGAGTCCGGCCCAGCCAGTGCCCGATCAGGGCCACGGCCCCGGCCTTGTCCAGGGGCTCGTTGGCGTTGCCGCATTGGGGATCCTGGACGCAGGAGGGACAGCCGGCCTCGCAGGAGCAGGCCTGCAAGGCCTCCAGCGTGGCGCCGAGCCAATCCCCGAGGACATCCAGGCCCCGACGGGAGAAGCCCACGCCCCCCTCGTAGCCGTCGTAGAAGAAGATCGCCGGTCCGCCCAGCGGGGGATAGAGGGGATAGCTCACCCCGCCCACGTCCTGCTTGTCGCACAGGGCGAACAGGGGCAGGAGCTTGATCATGGCGTGCTCGGCAGCATGCAAGCCGCCCGCCAGGTGGTGGCCGGGCCCGGTCAGGGCCTCCTTGGCGGCCCCGGTGACGGGCAGCCACAGGCCCTCGGTATCGAAGGTGGTGGCGGGCAGCTCCAGGGGCTTGCGGTCGATGCGCCGGCCATCGCGGTTGCGCCGGCGCTCAAAGCCGGTGATCTGGCGGGTGATGCGAAGCTCCCCCCATCGGGCATCGAGGCGCCTGCCCTTGCGACGCCGGTGCTCGGTCCGGATTGCGGTCTCCTCCCGGGTGAGCGCACGGGTGTGGTAGCTGACGCGCTTGGGCTCCGCCACCGCCCGACGCCCTTCCAGGTCCAGCTCCCGGATGCGATAGGTGCGGCCCCGGTGGAGGTAGATGGCCCCGGGGAAGGCCTCGTACAGGACGCGGTCGCCGTCCAGCTCCCCCAATCGATTCCCCTGCCCGTCCAGCAGGGCGAAGCTGGGCCCGATGGCGCGGATGCCCACCGATCGCTGGGGGGTACGGCGCCACGGGACCCAGCCCCCGTCCGGGCCGAGCTGGAGGATCCCCTCCGCCACAAGCTCCTCGCGCACCTCGCTGTAGGCGGACTCCGCCAGCATGGGCTCCGATTGGGCGAGGGGCACCTCCGCGCCGGCGCAGGGCAGGTGCTGGGCGAGCAGGCGCGGATTGGCCGGATCAACGACCGCCGCCTCGGCGCTACCGGCGAAGAAGGCGTCGGGATGGCGAACGAAGTACTGATCGAGGGCGTCGCGGCCGGACACCAGGAAGACCGCGGCTTCCCGGCCCCGACGCCCGACCCGCCCCGCGCGCTGCCAGGTGGAGGCCATCGAGCCCGGATACCCCACCAGCACACAGGCATCGAGGCCACCGATGTCGACGCCCAGCTCCAGGGCGGAGGTGGAGACCACCCCGTCCAGCTCGCCCCGGAAGAGCCGGCCCTCGATCTCGCGGCGCTCCTGGGGCAGGAATCCGGCGCGGTAGGGACTAATGCGCCCGGCCAGATCCGGAGCCCGCTCGCTGGCCCACTGGTAGACCAGCTCGGTGACCCGCCGCGCCCGGGTGAAGACGATAGTCTTCAGCCCCGCCCGCAGGCAGCCCAGGAACAGCTCGGTAGCGGTCGTATTGGGGCTGTCTTTGGGATTGACCAGATAGAAGTCCTTGCCGCCAGCCGGGGCACCGTTGCGGGTGACGGCGGTGAAGGACTCCCCCACCAAAGACTGGGCCAGCTCCCGCGGATTGGCGATGGTGGCGGAGCAGGCGATGAACTGGGGCTCGCTGCCGTAGTGCCGGGCCACCCGGCGCAGGCGCCGGAAGACCTGGGCGGCGTGGCTGCCGAAGAGGCCGCGGTAGGTGTGGATCTCGTCAATAACCACGTAGCGCAGGTTGGCGAAGAGCTCGGCCCACCGGCCATGGTGGGGCAATAGGGCCAGGTGGAGCATGTCGGGGTTGGTGAGCAGGGCGGTGGGCGGGCGCTCGCGGATCTTGGCGCGACGGTGACCGGGGGTATCGCCGTCGTAGACCTCGGCTCCGGCCAAGGGGGCGCGCTCCCGGGGCCGGGGCTCCGGGCCCAGGTCGAGGTCGTCCAGAAGGGCGTTCAGTCCCTCCACCTGGTCGCGCTCCAGGCCCTTCAGCGGGAACACGTACAGGGCCCGGGCGCCGGGCTCGGCGAGGGCGGTCTCCAGCACCGGCAGATTGTAGATCAGGCTCTTGCCGCTGGCGGTAGGGGTCATGGCCACAACGTGGTCCCCCCGGCGCACCGCTTGCACGGCCTCGGCCTGGTGGGTAAAGAAGCGCTCGATCCCGCGCCGCGACAGGACCTCGCCGACACGCGGGGCCACCTCCAGATCGGCGAAGGCGGGCTCCCGGGGAGGCAGGCGCCGGTGGGCGAGGCCTTCCCAGTCCAGGGTGCCGTTTTCGGTCAGGACCTCAATCAGCCCGGTATGTGCCCGCTGGGAGCCGTCACTACCCATATCCGTTCTCTTTTCGTTTCCAGCCACCCAGGATGCCCCAGGGCGTGCCCAGCCGGCCAGGGCGGCTTCTGATACCCTCCCCGCCTCCCTTGTGGCCAACCGGAGGGAGCCTGCCGTGGGGGACCCGGCCGCTGCCGCCAGCCGCCGCCGCTTGTTGCTATTCGCCCTTGCCGTCGCAGGGGCGGCCGCCATCTGCTTGGCGCCCCAGCCAGAAGGGCTGACGACGCGGGGGCAATACGCCCTGGCAACGCTGTTCTTCGCGGCCTTCCTGTGGGTCACCGCCACCCTGCCGCTGGCGGTGACCGCGCTGTGCGTGCCCCTGCTGCTGACCCTGCTGGGGGTCTATCCCGAGATGGATCCGGCCCTGGCGGGGTTCGCCGATCCCCTCATTTTCCTTTTCCTGGCCGGGTTCATGCTGGCCGCGGCCTTGCAGAAGTACCGGATCGACCGGCGCATCGCCCTGACCATCATGGCGGTCCTGGGCACCTCGCCCCGGCTGCTGGTACTAGCGGTGATGGTGGCTTCCGCCTTCCTGTCCATGTGGGTCTCCAACACCGCCACAGCGGCCCTGATGGCCCCCATCGCGGTGGGCATCCTGACCCAGGTGCTGGGCACCCGGGCGACCCGCGCCGGCGAGCCGGAGGCGGCATTCACCAACCTCCAGGTGGCGCTGCTGCTGGGTACCGCCTACGGGGCCAGCATGGGAGGGGTGGCGACGCTGATCGGGAGCCCGCCCAATACCGTGGTGGCGGCCCAGCTCAAGGAGCTGGCGGGATTGTCCATCGGCTTCACGGAATGGCTCGCCGTGGGGCTTCCTCTGGCCATAGTGACCCTCCCGCTGGTCTGGTACCTGCTGGTCTTCGTCCTCTATCCCCCGGAGGAGCTGCCGGGGGGCGAGGCCCGCACGGCCGCGCGCGCCCTGTTGGCGGAGGAAGGGCCGGTCTGCGCGTCCGGTCGGCGGGTCGCCGCGATCTTCGCGGTAACCGCCGGGCTGTGGGTCGTCGGCGGCATGGACTTCCTCACCGCCGGCTGGCTGCCCCCGGCGGCCCAGACCACCCTGTTCGGCGGAGAGGGCCCGACCCTGCTGGGCACCGGGGGCGGCCATCAGGGGATCCTCTACTACGTCGTGGTAGGACTAGCGGCGATACCCGCGCTGGTCCTGGTCAACAGCATGGACTGGGAGGATCTGGCGGGCATCGACTGGGGCACCCTGCTGCTGTTCGGCGGGGGCCTTTCCCTCGCCGACGGGCTCGCCCGTACTGGGGCCACCGGGTGGCTGGCGCAAGGGCTTTTCCAGACCCTGACCGGCGCGCCGGTGCTGATCGTGGTGGCGGCAGTGGTCCTGCTGGCCATCTTCCTCACCGAGGTGACCTCCAATACCGCCACCGCGAACATCCTGACCCCGCTGCTGGTGGCCCTGGGCGGGGTCCTGGCCGGCACCCTCGGCCTCGCTGAGCCCGCTGCGGCGGCCTTTTTGGCAATCGCGGGGGGCGTGGCCGGCAGCTACGCCTTCGCCCTGCCGGTGGCCACTCCCCCTAACGCCATCGTCTTCGGCACCGGTTACCTCCGTCCGGGACACATGCTGCGCGCCGGCCTCGTGCTCAACCTGGCCATGACCGCGGTGCTGACCCTGTTGATCACAGCCCTGTTCTACTGGGTCTGGCCGGGGGTGCTATGGTAGTTTGCAGTCGCCAGTTAGCCGTTCTCAGTGGCCAGGAAAGGAAACCAACGCGCCACCCGGAGCGGGCCGGTGGACTCCCTGGGGGTCCTTGGACTGGGAACTCTCCCTAGCGTGGCTTCCTTCTGCCGACTGACCGCTGCCTACTGACCGCTTGCAATTCCCCGCACGGGGAAAGACCCATGCCCGACAACCCCGCCCCTGATCCCCTGGCCGGCGCCCGCATCCTGGTGGCGGTGACCGGTTCCGTCGCCGCCTACAAGGCCCCGGAGCTGATCCGCCGGCTCGCCGAAGCAGGCGCGGAGGTTCGGGTCGTCCTCACCCCCGGCGGTGCCCGCTTCGTGACCCCGCTGACCCTGCAGTCGGTGAGCACCCACCCCGTGCGCACGAGCCTCCTCG
>JAHEOG010000148.1 GCA_018609925.1 Gammaproteobacteria bacterium | reverse complement strand
GCGCGTGCAAGGCCTCTCGGCGCGCCAAGGCCTGACCAGCCCGATGGATTGGCTGGGGACATTGGACCTGGCGCCTCATCTCCTGGACAGGCCGAGTGGGGAGCTCTCCACCGGGGAAACCGTGCGGGTTGCCCTGTCCCTCCTTCTAGCGGGGGATCCGCACGTCCTGCTCCTGGATGAGCCCACCGGCGCGCTGGATCCGTCGTCCACGACCGCGGTGGAGGACATCCTTCGCGAACGGGGCCGGTCCGGAACCGGTCTCCTTTGGGTAAGCCACGACCCCGACCAGGCCGCCCGTCTCGGCGATGGGCTCCTCTCCATGGATCGTGAGGGATTGCGCGGACCGGACCGGAGCAGCAACGGCCTGGCTGATCGGTTGCGGGGATGGCAGGAGGACGAGCCCGGGGACGAGGCCGATGCCCACTGAAGGCCCGGTGCAGCTCACCGCCGGCGACCTGGCGGTGGCGGCAGCCCTTATCCTCCTGAACGGGGCCATCTCCCTGGCGATGAGCCTGCGCATGGAGCGCGCCATCGCTGTGGCGACGTTGCGCATGGTCGCCCAGCTGGTGGCAGTGGGGGCGATCCTGGAATGGGTCTTCGGGCTGCGCCACCCCCTTGCCATTGTCGGCCTGGGCGGGCTCATGGCCCTGCTGGCCGGCCGGGAGGCAGTGGCCCGCCAGCGGTACCGCTACACGGGGATCTACCCCGTGGGCTGGGCCATCATGGTGGGCTCGTCCTTCCTGGTCACGGCGGTGGCCCTGTTCGGGATCGTCTCGGTGGATCCCTGGTACCGCCCGCAGTACGCCATCCCCCTGATCGGCATGGTGCTGGGCAACACCCTGAACGGCATCGCCCTGGGCATGGACCGGGCCTTAACCGGGATCCGTCAGGACCAGGGTCACATCGAGCTGTTGCTGAGCCTGGGAGCGACCCGGCGCGAGGCCATCCGGGATCTGGCCCGGGAGGCCGTGCGGGTGGGACTGACCCCGATCATCAACGCCATGTCGGTGGCCGGCATCGTCAGCCTGCCCGGGATGATGACCGGGCAGATCCTCTCCGGCACGCCCCCGGTGGAGGCCGTCAAGTACCAGATCCTGATCTTCTTCCTGATCGCCGCCGCAACGGCGCTGGGCACGGTAGGGGCGGTGGTGGCAAGCCTGGCCCGGCTCACCGACGCCCGGGGTCGACTGCGCACCGAGCGGATGGGCGAGGCGCGACCCCGGGGCTAAGCCGCGCTACCGGAAATCGCCGGCCAGCTCCTCCTGCAACCCCTCGGGGAGGGTCACCTCCAAAGGCCGGTTCTCGTGGTCACATCCCATGCGTACGGTCGCCCCGGCCTTCCAGTCGGCGATCATGGCCTCCCCCAGCTCGAACCGCATGAAGTGCACAGCGGAGGTCTTGTCGTGAGTGGAGCGATCCAGGTCCTCGTCGGCGATGGCGTAGACCCGCTCATGGTCGTCCACCTGGAGCCAGACCCGGTGCTCGATCCCCGCCAGCTCGGCGAGCTTCTCCATGCGCACCGGGCGATCGTCGTACTGGATCATCATGGTGGCCTTGAGATTGCTGCCGTCGGGGATTAGGGGATTATAGACGCCGAGCTCGTCCTGGAGCTCCTCCGGCTTGTAGAGCCGCTCGGCCTTGGCGATCTCTTGGACCTGGTACCACATGGTGTCGCGGTCCTCGAAGAACACGGAGATGTAGTCGTCCAGGTCCAGGCGGCGCCGGTCCTTATGCGCCTTGATCCGGTCCTGGATCGTCTCCCGCTGGCAATCGTATTCCTCCAGCGAGAGCAGATCCTCCTGCGTAATCGGCTTCATGAGCGCCCTCCTCGGCGATTGCCCCTCAGGCCTTGGCCTCCAGGCCGTAGGCCATGCGCACCAGGGTAAGGGGATGGCTGGGGGTCTGGTCGGTCTCCAGGCCCTGCTTGATCTGATTGCCGGCGATGGGACAGTCGCTGGCGTAAAAGTCGGCCTCGGCCTGCTCCACCCGGCGGAACAGGGGCTTGCCGATCTCCAGGGACTTCTCGAACCACTCCACCTTGACCCCCCAGGTGCCGTCGTGGCCCGAGCAGCGCTCGAAGGCCGAGACCTCCGTCTCCGGAATCAGCTCCAGAAGACGCTGGGTCTGGGCCCCGATGTTCTGGACGTGCTGATGGCAGGGCCGGTGATAGGCCACCTTCCCCAGGGGTTGGCGAAACTCCGTATTCAGCAGTCCTTCCCTATAGCGCGCCATGAGGTACTCGAAGGGGTCGAAGACCCGTTCGGCCACCTTCTCCACCCGCGGGTCCCCCTGACTGAGGTGGCCGAACTCCTCTCGTAGCATCAGGGAGCAGGAGGGAACCGGCGCCAGGATGTCCCAGCCCTCATCTACAAGGGGCTCCAGCTTGGGCATCAGGGCATCCTTGGCGGCGGCAACCCCTTCCAGATCGCCCAGCTCCAGCCGGGGCATACCGCAGCACTGCTCGTCCTCGACAAAGCGCACGGGGATCCCGTTGTGCTCGAGGATCGCCACCAGATCCTTGCCCAGGTGGGGCATCTGGTAGTTGATGTAGCAGGTGCCGAAGACGGCGACCTTGCCACGGGTTTCCTCTCCCGGAGTGGTCTCCGCCTCGACCGGGGTGTACTTCTCCTTCCAGCGCCCGAAGGTATAGGAGGCGTAATCGGGGAGCTCCCGCTCGCGGTGGACCCCCAGCGCCTTCTCCAGGCCTACGCGCACCGGCCTCTGACGATTGGCCCAGTTCACCAAGGGGGCGGTCCCGGGATGGGCGACGGTCCGGCCGAGGGTGTCGGTCTTGGTCAGGAGCTCGTCCCGCGTTGACGCCTCGCCCTTGCGGTACTGGATGGCCTTGGCGCGCAGCATGAGGTGGGGGAAGTCCACCTCCCACTCGTGGGGAGGGACGTACGGACACTTGGCCATGAAGCACATATCGCAGAGGTAGCAGCGATCGGCCACCCGGAAATGGTCCTCCCGGGTAAGGCTGTCCACCTCGAGGGTCTCGGATTCGTCCACCAGGTCGAACAGGGTGGGGAACGCGCTGCACAAAGAGAGGCAGCGTCGGCAGGTGTGGCAGATGTCGAAGACCCGCTGCATCTCCTCGTGCAGGGCGTCCTCCTCCCAGAAGGTTTCTTCCTGCCAGTTAACGGGATGACGATACGGGGCCTTGTCCACTCCCTCCTGGGCCATCCGCGACTCCTTGCTTTAGGACTAATCTTGCGCCCCCTCCTCCCGGAAGGGGAACCATAGGATGCAGTCGCTGGGCCCCCTGCCAGGAAGGCCCAGCGCCGAGGCAACCCGCCATCGGGCTTGATCGGGGCGCCTATTCCAGGTTGTCGAGAGCCTTCTGGAAGCGGTTGGCATGGGACCGCTCGGCCTTGGCCAGGGTCTCCATCCAGTCGGCGACCTCGTCGAAGCCTTCGTCCCGGGCGGTCTTGGCCATACCGGGATACATGTCCGTGTACTCGTAGGTCTCGCCGGCTACCGCCGACTTGAGATTGGCCTCGGTACCCCCGATGGGCTCATCCGTGGCGGGATCACCCGCGGCCTCCAGGAACTCCAGATGGCCATGGGCATGGCCGGTCTCGCCCTCGGCCGTGGAGCGGAACAGCGCGGACACCTCGTTCTCGCCCTCAACATCGGCCTTCTGAGCGAAGTACAGGTACCGCCGGTTGGCCATGGATTCCCCGGCGAAGGCTTCCTTCAGGTTCTCGTGGGTCTTGGTTCCCTTCAGTTCCGCCATGCTGGCACCTCCTCGTTTGGCCGGGTTCGTTATTTAGAATTAGTCTAAATCAAAATTGATTCAAAAGGCAACCCTTCCACCTTCTCCCCCCTAAATGGGAGCCAACGGGACCTGCTTCAAGGCCCCGGCGATTCCGAAAGGCTCTCCGCCCCACCCTCTTCCGCCCGCCGGCGCCCCCGCCCTTCGTTGACACCGACCAGAAGCACCAGGCCTGCCACGAAGAAGCCCGCGGTAGCCAACAGCGCGAGCCGATAATCGCCCCCCGAAAGCCAGGTCAGGAGCCCGTAGACGGGAGGCCCCACGATGGCCGCCAACTTGATGGCCACCCCCCACAGCCCGAATATGGCCCCCACGTGGGCCTCCGGGGCCAACAGGCCCACCAGGGCTCGGCCGCTGGACTGGCTGGCCCCGATGCACAGCCCGACCAGAGTGGCGGCCGCCCAGAAAATGGCGGCGGTACGGGCAAAGTAGGCGAGCACCAGGGCCAGGATCCAGGCCATCAAGGTCAGGGCAACCGTACGGACCGCGCCGAGCCGGTCGTGGACCCGTCCCAGCAGGAAGGCCCCGCCCGCCGCGGCCAGGTTCACCACCAGGATCATGCCCAGGACCTCCTGGGTATCGAAGCCTAGAGCCTGGTCGGCGTATACCGCCGCCAAGGCCACCACCGTCTGGATGCCGCAGTAGTAGACCCCAAGACAGATCAGGAACCGGGAGAGGTCCGGGAATCCTCTTGCTTGGCGCCAGGCCCGGAACAGACGCCGCGAAGGCGAGCTCTCGGAAGCCACGCGAATGGGAGGCGGGCGTTCCCGGACCCAGAGGAAGGTGGGCAAGCCGGCGACAGCATAGATCGCGGCCACGATAACCATTGCGCCCGGCACGAAGTCCGGCATGTTCCCACCCTGGCCCTGGGCCCAGACAATGTAGGCCAAGCAAAGGGCCAGGGTGAGCATGCCTCCCAGGTACCCGATCCCCCAGCCTAGCGCCGAGGTGCGCCCCAACCGGTCCGGTGGGACCATCCGGGGCAGGAAGGCGGCGATCAGGTTCTCGCCCAGCCCGAATCCCAGATTGGAAAGGACGACGATGGAGGCCCCCAGTACCATATCCCCCGGGCCGACGGCGGTCAGGCCCAGGGTCCCCAGAACGCAGACAGTGGTGGAAGCCCCCAGCCAGGGCTTGATCCGCCCTCGCTCATCCACCGACTGTCCAACCCAGGGCCCGAGCAGGAGGATCAAGGCATTGGAAACGGACAGGGCCCCGGTCCAAAGCAGCGCAGCCCAGTCCGCGCCCCCAGCGACGACCCGCACGAAGTACATATTGAACAGCGCCGTGGTCACCACGGTGGTGTAACCGGAGTTGGCGAAATCGTAGAAGGCCCAGGCAAGGATCTCGCGCGGAGTTGCCCAGCCTTCGGCCGGTGAGCTACCCCGGGAGGGCATAGATCGCGTCCAGGATACGCCGGGAAGCCCGATCCAGGATCGCCCGGTCCTGCTCCCCGCCGTAGCGATGGCGCAGGTCGGCCAACGGGACCGGGGGACCATAGGCGATGCGGCTACGGCGAGGACGCAGGAAGGTCCAGATATCCCAGCCCGGGAGCTGCCAAACCCCGGAGATGCGGGCGGGGACCACGGTGGCCCCCGTCTCCAGAGCCATCAGGGCTACCCCCGGCTTGGGGGCGACCCGATGGCCCGGGGGATGGATCCCGCCCTCGGGGAACATCCCAAGGACCCGGCCTTCCTCCAGTCGCGCCAGGGCCCCCCGCACCGAAGACACGGTAACCCGCTTGCGCTCTACGGGAACGCACCCGATGCGGTCGAACAGCCAGCGCAGGGAGCCCATTCGGTAGTACTCCATGGCGATGACAAAGGAGATCAATCGCCGGCTGGTGGCAGTCAGGAACAGGGGATCGACAACGGCGTGGTGGTTGGACACCAGAATGGCGCCGCCGCTGGCGGGTAGGGTGCTGCGGTCAGCCCGGAGGCGGTGGAAAAGCCGGCAGTAACCGCGGATGAGGGCATGGACGAAACGGGCCCATAAGGGCCAATCCTTCGCACTGTCAGGCAGAATGGACGCCAAGGCGGTCCCTTCATGCGGTCCTTCGGGGATCCAGAGGAACCATACCGAGGGATCCCGGACAACGGAACCCCGATCCAGGCAGGGACCACCTAGAGGCCCGAGCCGGAGGATTGGGAGAGGCCATCTGACTCAGGCAAGCTCGGCCCCTCGGATGAAGGCCCGGAGCTCGGCGCCACCGGTACCAAGTCCCGACCAGCGCTGGATATCGGCATCCAGAACGGCCAGAGCGGCGGTTGGGAACTTGGCCCGCATCCGGGCGTAGGCCACGCTGTCTCCCGTACCGGCCAGATGGACAGCGACTTCCTGGATGCTGGGACTGTGGCCTACCAGGAGTACGGAGACATCCGTTTCCGCTAGGGACCTCAGGTACTCCAAAAGGTCCCGGGGTCCGGCCTGGTACAGACAGGGGTCGGCTTCGATCGGCGGCGCTCGGCTCCCCGCCGCAGCAAAGGCCTCTGCGGTCTGGCGGGCCCGCAGTGCCTCGGAGCAGAGGATCCGGTCAAGCACCCACTCGCAGAGAGCCGCATAGCGACCCACCCGGATCGCATGGCGATGACCCCGGTCGCTCAGAGGGCGATCCATGTCCCGGGCCGGGTTATTCCCGGGCGGCTGGGTTTCGGCGTGGCGTAGCAGATAGATCCGTTTCATGACCCGGCTCGCCCTCGCGAGGGCGCCCTTGGAAAGGCCAAACGAGGAGCACCTTGCCGAAGGATCAACAACCCGACTCCCAGGAAATGGCGTGGCACGCCCTGCCCCTCCAAGGGGTGCTCGAGCACCTGGAGGCGGACGAAGGAGGGCTATCCAGCGAAACCGCCCGGCAACGCCTGGCGCGCCACGGCCCCAATCGCCTCACCCCGGCCCGTCGCCGTGGGGCCCTTCGCCGCTTCCTGGCCCAGTTCCACAACATCCTGATCTACCTCCTGGTGGCCGCCGCGTGTGTGACAGCGGCGCTGGCCCACTGGGTCGATACCGGGGTCATCCTGGGCGTGGTGGTGATCAACGCCATCATCGGCTTCGTCCAGGAAGGCCGGGCCGAGCGGGCCCTCGACGCCATCCGCGATCTATTGTCGCCCAAGGCGGGCGTCCTGCGGAACGAGCGGCGCACCACCCTGCCCGCTGAGGAGCTGGTCCCCGGCGATATCGTGCTCTTGCAGCCTGGGGACAAGGTCCCGGCGGACCTGCGCCTGCTCAGCGTGCGCAACCTGCACGTGGAGGAGGCGGCGCTCACCGGGGAGTCCGTCCCGGTCGCCAAACAGACCGAGGCCGTCGAGGAAGGCTCCGCCCTGGGGGACCGCCGGAGCATGGCCTTTTCCGGCACGTTGGTGAGCTCCGGCCATGCCAAGGGCGTGGTGGTCGCCACCGGGGATGCCACCCAGATCGGCCGCATCAGCGCCTTGCTGGGGGAGGTCACGACCCTTGAGACCCCCCTCCTGGTGCAGATGGATCGCTTCGGGCGCTGGCTCAGCGCCGCCATCGTGGTCCTCGCGGGGCTGCTGTTCACTTTCGGCACCCTGATCCGGAGCTATCCCCCCGCGGACATGTTCCTGGGAGCGGTTGGGCTGGCGGTGGCGGCCATCCCCGAGGGCCTGCCCGCCATCATCACCATCACCCTGGCGGTGGGGGTTCAGGCCATGGCCCGGCGCCAGGCCATCATCCGCCTGTTGCCGGCAGTGGAGACCCTGGGCTCGGTAACCGTCATCTACTCCGACAAGACGGGCACCCTGACCCGCAACGAGATGACCGTGGCCAGTGTGATTACCACGGAAGCCAGCTTCGACGTCGGCGGCAGCGGCTACGATCCGCACGGCGGCTTCAGCGTCCAGCACCGACCGGTGGCCCCCGAGGACACCCCTATCCTGCAGGAAGTGGCCCGGGCCGGCCTGTTGTGCAACGACGCCAGCCTCGAGGCGGTGGAAGGCGAGTGGCGCCTGGAAGGCGATCCCACCGAGGGCGCCCTAATCACCCTCGCCCGCAAGGCGGGCCTCGAGCCTGCGCTGGAGAGCGAGGAGCTACCCCGCACGGACGCCATCCCGTTCGAATCGGAGCACCGGTTCATGGCCACCCTCCACCACGACCACGCCGGACACGCCTTCGTCCTGGTCAAAGGCGCTCCCGAGCGGATTCTCGCCATGTGCAGCCGTCAGCGGCGAACAGGTGAGGACGAGGCCCTGGATCCCGATTTCTGGCATCGGCAGGCCGATCGCATCGCCGCCAATGGTCAACGGATCCTGGCCCTTGCCTTCGGGACGGCGGCTCCAGGGGAGCACGAGCTGCAGTTCGCAGAGGTGGAGACCGGGCTGACTTTGCTGGGCCTCGTCGGCATGCTGGATCCCCCCCGCGAGGAGGCCATCCGCTCCGTGACCGAATGCCGCCGCGCCGGCATTCGGGTCAAGATGATAACCGGCGACCACGCCGCAACGGCCCGCGCCGTGGGCGAGCAGTTGGGCATCGGGGACGGAGGCACCGTCCTGGCGGGATCCGCGATCGACGACCTTTCGCCGGAGGAGCTACAGCACGCGGCCTGGGAGGTGGATGTGTTCGCTCGGGTCAGCCCGGAGCACAAGCTCCACCTGGTCGAGGCCCTACAGATGGGGGGACAGGTGGCGGCGATGACTGGGGACGGGGTCAATGACGCCCCGGCCCTGAAGCGGGCCAATGTCGGCATCGCCATGGGCCAGAAGGGCACGGAGGTGGCCAAGGAGGCGGCCGAGATGGTTCTCGGCGACGACAACTTCGCCTCCATCGCGGCCGCCATTCGAGAGGGCCGGACCGTCTACGATAACATCCGGAAATCCATCCTGTTCATCCTGCCGACCAACGGCGGTGAGGCCCTGACCATCCTGGCCGCCATCCTCCTGGGCCGCGAGCTTCCCATCACCCCGGTGCAAATCCTGTGGGTGAACATGATCACGGCGGTCACCCTGGGCCTGTCGCTGGCCTTCGAGCCCACTGAGCCCGGGGTCATGCGCCGACCGCCAAGGAACCCGAAGGAGCCGATCCTGTCGGGGTTCCTCGTTTTTCGCATCGCCTTGGTGTCCGTGATCCTGGTCGGGGGGACCTTCGGCCTGTTCCTCTGGGAGCGACTCCAGGGCGCTTCCCTGCCCCTGGCCCAAACAGTGGCGGTGAACACCCTGGTTGCCTTCGAGGTGTTCTACTTGCTCAACACCCGACGCATCCACGACCGCTTGCGCAGCACCGACGACCTCTTCGGCAATCGCTACGTGCTCTACGCCGTTGCCGCGGTGATTGCCTTCCAGCTCCTTTTCACCTACGCACCGACCCTCCAGCACCTGTTCGGCACGGTAGCCATCGGGCCTACGACTTGGACCCGAATCCTGTCGGTGGCCGTCACAGTCTTCGTCCTGGTCGAGGCGGAAAAGGCCGTTCGCCAAAGGTTGGGACCGGGGG
>JAHEOG010000147.1 GCA_018609925.1 Gammaproteobacteria bacterium | reverse complement strand
CTGGCCCGGGCCGGGCCGCGATCTCGCGGGAGGCACCGAATCCGTTGGCCTCACCCCGAGAGCGGGCGTAGCGGATTTTATAATCGCGCCCGCCCCAGGGCCCCTGCGCGTAGGCCAAGTGGACGGTGCCGTCGCCGGCCACGGCGAGCTTGGGGGCGTCGGCATGCCCCGCGCTCGGGAACAGGGTCCGTGGATCCTTGAACGACCGGGCGCGGTCCGTCGAAACCGCGTAGCGGAGATCGCCCGCGGGATCCTCTCCCACCGCCCAGGCCAGATGGACGGTGCCCTCGGGACCGACAGCCAGCGAGGGCCCCCGGGCGGGCTCGCTGTCCCCGCCCGAGACCCGGCGCGGTTCGGCGAAGCCCCGTCCCCCGTCGGTGGAGCGGGTGACGAAGAGCCCGCCCTCGTAGACGGTCCAGGCGGCGTAGATCCCGTCCTTCACCCCCAGGGCCAGGTCCAGGCTGCCGTTGTGCCAACGCTCGGGGGTGAGGCGGCCCTTGCCGGCACCGGCCTGGGTCCTGGAGAGGTTCACCGGTTCGCTCCAGGTGGCCCCGCCGTCTTCGGAGCGGGCGAAGAAGGCCTCCCCGCCGTGGGTGCCGCCGGAGAAGACGATCTCCTGCCACAGCATGTAGATCCGCCGCCCAGCCGGGCCCACCGCAAGCCGGGGCAGCCACGAGAAGACCTCCGGGCTCCGTGAGATGTTGACCGGTTCGGCGGGCTCTCCCTCCCCGGCCATTGCCACGCGCTGGAAGAGGATGTCCTTGCGGGCCTGATCGACCCAGGCAACAATTGCGTCGCCGTCCGGCCCAAGGGCCACCGTGGGGTCGTCCACGTAGCGCCAGTCGGAGCGGTTCATGCGCCAGGGGCCGACCCGGCCGGGGCCGGTGGCGAGGATCTGGCTGTCCGTCCAGACGGTCCCCTGCCTAGTGGCCGATCTCGGCTCACCGGCCAGGGCGAAGAAGCCGGTAGCCGGGATCCCGGCGTGGAGGCCGAGCCCGGCGGCGGTCAGGAGCGCAAGCAATCCGGGCAAGAGCCAGGGACGGGGCATGGGCTCCCTCCCGTTTCGAGTCCGAGCAAGGGCTCTGTCGGTGCAAAAGGCGTAAGCCCCTATTCTGACCCCCCAGAGGCCTCCAGGTGCTCGCCGGGGACGCACCAGCCCTCGACGGGCTGGCCTCCCTGGACCCGGACCCATGAGCGCAGCCAGTCGAACCGCACGAGGTAGCCGGCGGGGCCCTTGTTGTCCCGGACCCGCCAGGCCGAGCCCTCCCCGGGCCAGACCTCGACGGCCTGCTTCTGGACCGCCCGCTTACCCGCGGGCCGGGTGCCGTCCCAGATCCGGACCCAATCCTTGTCCGCCTCCCGGCGCGGCTTGACGAACAGGCCCTCGGCCGTCTGCCGGAAGGCGACCACGAGCTCCTGGTCCCGGAGCTCGTAGCTGCAGGTCATCACCTCGGTCCCGGTGGCGGGGAGGGCGGAGGCGGGCAGCATCCAAAGGGCGGCGGTCAGGGCGAGGAGCCTTGGCATGGCAGGACCTCCCGAAGTCGCCCGGTTTGGGACTGTCCGGTCCCCACGAGGCCGATTCCCTCGACCATAGCATTCCGCTGCGGTGCCCGTGACAGGCTCAGGCGAGGGCCTTCTCCAAAATGCGGTAGCGCTTGTAGGGCGCGCCGGCGCGGTCCTCGATGATGTGGCGCATGCCCTCGTTCTCCTCGAGGATCCAGGACAGCTCCACCTCCTCGAGTCCCCGGTCGAGGGCGGCGGCGTGCAGATCGGCGATCATCCGGTAGGCGGTTGCGGCGCCCAGGGCGGTGCCCTGGAGGTGGGGCCGGATGCCCATCAGGGCCAGCCGGCCCCGCTTCACCTCCAGTCGGGCGAGGCGCTTCAGGAGGCGCAGCCCGCCCCGCAGGCCGGGTCGTCCACCCAGGTCCGCGATGGCCTCGTTGATGTCCGGAAGCAGGACGATCATGCCCGCCGGCTCGCCGTCCACCTCGGCGATCTGGATCCAGTCGCGGGGCACGAGGAACCGGAAGAGTCCGCCGAGCTGGGCGAACTCGGCCTGGGTGAACGGTACGAAACCCCAGTTTCCGGCCCAGGCCTCGTTGAACAGCGAGCGCAGGGTGGCGAGCTCCCGGCCCATGCGCATCCTCCGCAACGGACGCACGGCAAGCCTTTTCCCGAACCGGCTCTGAAGCCGGCTCATGGTGGGCGAGGGGGTGAAGTCCGCCGGCAGGCGGTAGGCGAGCAGGTCCCGGCTGGGGTGATAGCCGCAGGCCTCGAGGTAGTCATTGAAATAGGGACGGTCGTGGCCCATCAACAGGCGCGGCGGGTGCTCGAAGCCCCCTACCAGTAGACCGCACTCGTCGTTGATGCAGAGGTTGAAGGGGCCGCGTACCCGTTCCATACCCTGGTTCCGCAGCCAGCCCTCGGCGGTCCCCAAAAGGGCCGCGAAGACTGCCGGGTCATCGACGGCGTCCAGCATCCCGAAGAAGCCGCAGGCCTCGCCGTGGTGCTCCAGGTGCAGGTGGTCCACCTGCGCGCTGATGCGGCCGACGGGGACTCCGTCCCGCCAGGCCGTCCAGAAGCGGGCGTCGGCATGGCGGAAGAAGGGGTTACTGCGCCGGGACAGGTGGGCGCGGCGCTCCGCCCGCAAAGGGGGAATCCAGGCGGGGTCGTCGGCGAAGACCCGTTCGGGGACATCCAGGAACCGCTCCCGGTCCGCAGAATCCTCTACCGGATCGATGCGTACCGGCTGGTTCCCATCCGTCGCTTCCGAGGGGCCCGTTGCCGGTGCTCGGGCAGCAGGCCCAGTCTGGGGGGTGCGCATACCCTCTACCGAATGGTCCAAGTCGTTATTTCGCCCTTCGGGCGCCTTCCGTAGCGTATCGGTCATTGCCAGCTTTCTGGGTGGCGCCGGGCCTTCGGTGGCGGGCCGCGATCGGTGGGTAGGGCAAAGGGGCTCTTGGATGCGCCCACGATTGCGGGCGCGCAGCGAAATGGTCCCCATGCCAACACCTCCACGGGGAAAATCCAAGCGGGGTCGGGAGGGTGGAGTTTCGGAAAAATGGCGGGGTTGGCCGCAAGAAAGCCCCGGCGGGTAGCCGGGGCCGGGAGGTTTCGGCTTAATGCGGGCTACTCGGCCATTGCTGCTTGGCCCTCCGCGCGGCTGATCTTCGCCTGCATGCGGTCGAAGATCATGTTGCGCAGGGCCTGGTCGTCCCGGGCGGAGGCGGCGATTCGCTTGTAGGTGTCCGCGCTGATGGGGGCCTTGTCCACGACGTTGCGCATGTCGTCGTGCATCCGG
>JAHEOG010000146.1 GCA_018609925.1 Gammaproteobacteria bacterium | reverse complement strand
CTGGCCCGGGGATGTCCCGAAGCGGGGAATGGCTAGATCCCCGCGGAGCTCGGAGCATATTGGCCCGGGCCTAACTCTGACCATGGGACCCGACGAAGGATTGGCATTGGAAAGGATTCGGGGCAGGCCTTGTTGAGGAGAGCGGCTATCCGGGCGGTAGGCCTGCTGATCCTGGGGACGGCGCTGTCCGCCACCGCAGAGCCGGCCATTCAGGGGGTCTATTCCCTCTCGCTCGGCCAGAGCCGGGCGCAGGCCAAGGCGACGCTTGCCGAGGATCCCCGTTTCCAGCGCATCGCGGGGCGCTTCCATGAAGGCTTCCCCTTGTACAAGGTCACCCTGGGCGAGCACGAGCTTGGGGTTCGTCCCGAGTTCCTGGAGGAGCATCTGGTCCGGGTCGAGCTCCGTTTCCGCCAAGAGGCCTCTCCCAACAACGTGGATCCGCTCATCCGAAACCAGGTCCGCTTCGCTGCCAGCACCCTGACGGGGCGATTCGGGGAGCCGGATACCGTCCGGATCCGTGCCTCCGAGATCGTTCCCGGGTCCTTCGAGGACGGTGGCCAGGTGGTTACCCACCGCTGGCGCCGCGGCCAGCGAATCGCCGAGATCGCGCTTTTTCGGGAGCGATTTACCCACGAAGTGGCCATCGTCCTGGCCGAGGGCAACCCGGAAGCCCGCATCGAGTCCCCAGCGGAGGCCTTCTAGCGGGAACGGCTGCTCCCGCCGGCCGCCTTCGGTCCCCCCACCAGGGAGCCCGGGATGCCGTCCAGCCCCGACCGGCACCCCTTGACCTCCTACGCGGCCAACCTGCGCAGGCTCGTCGTTTTCCGGCTCTTCCTGCACGGAGGCGAGCTCCTGGTCGCGCTCGGGCTGGCCCTGGTCGGTCCCCCAGCGGTTTCCTCCTTGGGGCTGGGAGTCCTGGTGGCGATCTCCTTCCTGGTTAACACCGCCACCGCCTGGCGCCTTGCCCGGGCCCCGGGCGCCATCCCGGGCGCGGAGCTGCTCGGCCAGCTCACCCTGGACGTGGCCAACCTGTTCGGGGTCTTCTACTTCACCGGCGGCGCCGCCAATCCCTTCGCCTTCCTGCTCCTGCTCCCGGTGGTCCTGGGAGCCACGGCCCTTCCCGAGCGCCAGAGCTGGGCATTGACCGGCACGGCCATAGCCGCCTACACGGCCCTGCTGTTCTTCCACCGCCCCTTCCCGGGTCTGGACCCCAATCCGGGGGAGGCCATACGGGCCCACATCTGGGGCATGTGGCTTGGATTCGTCCTCGGTGCGGGCCTGGCCGCCTATTTCCTGGTGCGGATGGGGAGTACCCTGCGGGCCCACGATCGGCGCCTGGCCCAGGAGCGGGAGCGGGCCCTGCGGGATGAGCACGTGCTCGCACTGGGGACCCTCGCGGCAGGCACCGCCCACGAGCTGGCCACACCACTGGGGACCCTCCTGCTGCTGATCCAGGAGCTGGAGGAGGACCCGGACCGGGCCGAGACGGACCGCCAGCGCCTCACGGAAATGCGTACCCAGGTGGAGCGGTGTCGCCAGGCCCTGGACGACCTGGCGGTCCGGTCGGGCCAGCTCCGTGCTGAGGAGGGTCGGGCCTGGTCGCTGCCCGCTTTCCTCGGCCATGTGGTCGATCAGTGGCGGGACCGGCGTCCGGAGGCAGCGGTACGGCTTAATCTCCTCGGCGAGGCGAACGCCCCCGTTATCGTGGCGGATCGGGCCCTGGCCCAGGCCCTTACCAACATCCTGGACAACGCCGCGGATGCCTCCCCCGACGACGTCACCGTTCGGGCCCGAGCCTCCGCGGACGAGGCCATCGTGGAGGTTTACGATCGAGGCCCTGGGATCGAGACCGGAGAGAATACCGGGCAATGGGATTCGGCCGATCCTTCCGGGACCCGCAAGGGGCTGGGACTCGGGCTTTTCCTGACCGACGCCATTATCGGCCGCCTTGGAGGCACCCTGGAGCTGGAGAACCGCTCGACCGGGGGAGCCTGCGCCCGGGTCCGGATCCCATTGCCCCGGCTCGGTAAGGCAGGGAAAGCCGAGGAGCGCAGCGGCAAGGGGGGGGAAACTTGGATTTCCTGATCGTGGACGACGATCCGGCCTTCTGCCGAACCCTGGGGCGCTCACTGGAGCGCCGCGGATTCCCGGTCCGCAGCGCCCACACGATGGCCCAGGGCCACGCTCAAGCGATGAGACAGGTCCCCGCCTTCGCCTTGGTGGACCTCCGCCTGCCCGATGACTCGGGCCTGGACCTGGTCCAGGAGCTGGCCGAGCTCGGATCCGGGATCGGTATCGTGGTCCTCACGGGCTACGCCAGCATCCCCACCGCCGTGGAGGCTATCAAGCTGGGAGCCACCCAGTACCTCGCCAAGCCGGTCGACACAGGCCAGGTCCTCGCCGCTTTCGGGCTTGGCGAGGGTGGCTCCCCGGAGCCGGCCCAGGAGGGCCCCATGTCGACCCGGCGCCTGGAGTGGGAGCACCTCCAGCGGGTCCTCGCCGAGTGCGAAGGCAACATCTCCGAGGCCGCCCGCCGGCTCGGCATGCACCGGCGGACCCTCCAGCGCAAGCTGCAGAAGCGCCCGCCCCCCAAATAGCCCGACCCGATCCCGCGGCTTCGGGGCCGCTCCCCGTTGGCCGGTCCGGACCTTCCTGGAGCAGGGCACGCCCCGCAGCCCATTCGATCGACGCGACTGAGCCGGGGTCGACGCTGACGCGCCGCCCCGTAGTCGTTTAGATCGGCGAAACTGAGCCGGGGTCGACGCTGACGCGCCGCCCCGTAGTCGTTTAGATCGGCGAAACTGAGCCGGGGTGCGACAACTCATCGAAGTGGCGGACCCGCCCAGCTCCCGTACCCTTACGCCCGTTTCCGGCCCCCTAGGGGCCGGAGCCCATTCAGGTCGAAGGAGGGAGCCCATGCGCCGCATTCTGATCCAGGGGCTGATGATGGCAGTGCTGGCGGCCCCGGCATGGCCGGCCGACGGGCAAAGCCACGGCCCCCTGCACTTCGCCCATCCCATCATTACCGAAAGTCCCACCCCGGATTCCAAGCTGCGCGGCAACTACGAGTACCAGCGCATCGATGTACCCGGGGGGCACCGAAGAAACCCACCGTCCAGAAGGGGTGGTGGAGTACGCCCTCGAACCCCGGTTCAGCCTGGAGGCCAAGGTCCCGTACACCTTCAGGAATCGGCAGGGCGGCGAAACGGTGGATCGCCTGGACAACATCGAAGTCGCGGCCAAATTCGCCAGCAACCGTTTCGCGGACCGGGGCACGGTAATCGGCGGGGGCCTCGAGCTGGGTCTGCCCACCGGCAACGATGCCAAGGGCATCGGAAGCAACAACGAGCTCGAGGTGGCGCCGTTCCTGGACGCGGGGATCCAGAAGGGCCCGTTCGAGGTGGTGGGCTTCCTCTTCTTCGAGATCCCCACCAACCAAGATGCGGAGGAAAAAGACGAAGCCGACCTGAAGCTGGCCTACCAGGGCTCGCTGCTCTACCACCTCAACCGGCGCTGGGCCCTGCTGGCCGAGGTGGACGGCGAGACGATCGCCAGCGGGCAAAAGGACGAGACCGTGTGGTAAACCTCAGTCCCGGAGTCAAATACCGGGCCACGGAGCACCTGACTTTGGGCGTCTCCGGGGGTTTCCCCGTCTCCGACGACGAGGAGCTCGACACCGGGTGAAGGCCTCGGCCTTCTACCACTTCTAGGGGTGGACCCGGAGGGCTCCGCCGCCGGGACCGCGGGCCCGGCGGCGGCCCCAAATCCGGGGTTAGCTCCCGCCGGAGCCCTTGGAGCCGGAGCCCTTCAGGGTGCAGACGGCGCTGGGCTCCTCCAGGTGCAGGACGATGCTCTCGTTGACGAACAGGTGGTAGTGGATGCCGTCGTTGGACGTATACCCCACCATCAGGTCCTGACCCTGGATCAGCCGACCCATGTGGGGATCCACCACGGCCACTCCCTCCACGGGGGCCTTGAACACGCCCAGCTCGCACAGGCTCTTGAGGTGCTGGAGCTGGAGCATGTCGGTGCCCTCGTAGCGCCGGAAGAGGTTGTTGTAGTGCTCGGGGTCGGCCACCAGGGCGTAGGGGCCGTGGAAGCCGCTCTCCTCCAGCTTGGAGACCCCCGCCAGGACATCCTCCAGTGCGTGCTCGCTCTTGTCCCAATCGCTTAAGGGGGCCTCGTGCCGCTTGGGGGTGTTCATTAGCCCGTACAAGTTGAAATCGGGCTGGCCGTAGTAGACGAACTCCTCCTCGCGGCGGGCTATCGCCTCGCCTGCGTCCTCGATGGGCGCCAGATCCAGGGGCAGACCCATGTCCCGGTGGGCCTGGACCCGGCGAACACTCAGCTCGCATTCCTTACGCAGCATGGGAACGGATATGGCATGGCTCATAACGGCCCCGGCCTCTCCTTCCTTCGGCTGGCGGCAATAGTCATCCGCCCCGATCTCCAGCGAGGTCAGGCCGATCCCGTAGGGTCCTTCCAGATCCAGGAAGCGTCGGCCGGTCAGCTGATCCCGCGCGGCCGTGCGGGCCGCCTCGTCGATGCGATCCCAGAGCTCTTGGGGCAGCCCCGCCTGGTCGCGGTTCAGATAGCTCATGCCTTACTCTCCTTTTAGCGATCCGATAGTCGTCCGTTGGGGATCGGTCTCCCCGGGAGGGCCCTCCTCAGCGGCCCCCTCGCCATGGGCCCCCTCGCCATGGGCCCCCTCGCCGTTCTCGCCGAAGGGGCCTTCGGTGAACAGGAACTGGCGAAGGTGCTGGTCCACATCCGAGTCCGTGCGCCGCAGCCATTCCAGCACCATGGCGGCGTGCTCGAGCTCTTCGCGCATGTTGTGCAGCAGGATGGCCGACAGCTCCGCGTCGGTACAGGCATCCGCCCGCTGCTGGTACCAGTCCACGGCCTCCAGCTCCTCCTGGAGGGAGACCAGGGCCCGGTGCCGGTTCTGGGTCTCCTCGGATAGGACCTCCTGAGACTCGTGGTACGACTCGCTTGCTCCGGCCATGCTCTCCTCCATGCGGTGCTTACGGGCCGCTGCCGCCCCGAGTCAGGCCGCGCCCGACCCTGGGCGGCAGCGG
>JAHEOG010000145.1 GCA_018609925.1 Gammaproteobacteria bacterium | reverse complement strand
TTGACGTCCATGCGCGCATTTTTATTCAAACCACTCTCGTTGGCGAAGGCCAACGGAGACACCGACAGCGCCGCGATCGCGGCGGCAAGCGGAATGTAGCTGTAGCGGTTCATGGCTCAGCTCCTGTTGCTTTGGTTGCGCCCCCGGAGGGGCTTGCGGTTCGTCGTCGTCTCGGCTACGTTGAACGTCAAACCCTTTTGTCGCGCTCTCGTTGTTGACGCCTCCTTCCCCGCGGGGCGGGGGGTTGCTCGTCCCTTCGGGCTAGCGCTCCACCGTCAGCCCGAAGTGGTTGCTCGTGGCGTTGCCGTTGCCGGCGGACTGGTTGACCTGGACCACGCCCTCCGCGCCGCGGAAGGCGTCCTCCCCGATCACCAGCTTCCGCCGGCTCTCGCCGGCCGAGGGGCCCAGCTCCTTCGGGCTGGCGACCACCTGGGCGAGGCGCTCGCCGCTGAGCTCCTCGCCGGCGCCGATGGCGACGCCGATGGAGTTGCTCTGGGCGTTGCTCGCCCCGGCCGCCTGGTTGATCCCGATCCAGCCCGTGGCGTCCTGGAAGGCCGAGCCCCCGATGACGGTTGCGGATCGGTCCGGGAGCGTGAAAGCGCCCGGACCGACGATTTGTCCGGTGTCGGTGAAGGCCGCCGAGGTCCCGCCGATGGCCAGGGCCCCGGAATTCGCCTGGAGGTTCTGATCCCCCGCGGCCATGTTCACGCCGATGGTCCCGGTGGCCCCCGTGCCGACCTGGCCGTCCAGGACGGTGGTGGCCTCGTAGAGGACGGGGAGGTGGGGCGTCTCGCCGCCCTCCCCCATCGCCCATGCGGGAACGGCCGCCAGGGCCAAGGCCAGCCATCGGTTCCGCAGCCAAATGCTCTTCATCGGCGATTCCCCTAGCGGCCGTTGATCTGGGTCCGGTTGGTCTGGACGTTGCCCGAGCCGTCGGCCCGATTGCTGGTGTTGCTCCGGCCGGGCCCCTTGCCCTCGTCCCAGAGGATCACCCCTACGCGCTTCGCGGACTCGGGCGCGTCCGCCTCGGCGCCCTGGCCCCGGATCTCGGCCAGGGCCGCATCGCCCAACCCGTCGCCCTCCAGGCCCGTCGCCGGAGCCGGCGCGTTGGCGAGCCGGATCGGCTCCTGGGCCTCGGCAACGGCGCTTCCCAGAGCCAGCGCGACGACCAGAAGGAATGCAGCCAATCCGTAGCCAAGGGCGCCTGCCGGGAAGCGGGGATGTTTCGGGCTCACGCTCGGGCTCCTCTTCAATGGCGGTCCAGACGCGCATTCCTCTCGCCCGGAACCCTGCAGGAGCCGTGCCATCATTTTATCTTTCTGTTTTTATTGGAATTTTGTATCTAAAGGCGAGGACAGGGGGGGTAAGGAAATCGTAAGGTTGGCTTAACGGAGGAGAGGAAAGAGAGGAAAGACCCCTTATTATTCAGGTGGTTATAAGGATCCCGGGAAACTGTAAAAGGGGCTGTACAGCTTTCCGGGGTCCGGTTGAAGGCCTGGGAACCCACTTCGGAAGAAAAAGGATCGTAAAGGGAATTTGCCACCCAACAGGGGAGTTAGCGGACAAAGTAAGGGTTGTCCCCTAGACACCTATAGGAAGGCCCGTATTTTCGGGACGGCGGGCAGCTACTACAAAGGTCGACGAAGGGGGGAGGCAAGTACCGGGACGAGGGCTCCGGACACGGTGGGGCCACGCGCCTGCATCCGGGGTCCCGGGCGAGTTCATACGAATTAAGGGGATCGCCGAATGCCCACCTCCCGCAACCTGCTCTACGTCGGTCCGCCCGGGGCTGACGAGCCGCACCTCGACCAGGCCCTGAGCGCGGACTGGGCGGTCCACACCGCCGCCGATCCGGACCAGGCCCGCGAGCTGGTGGACCGCGACGCCTTCCTGGTGGGGCTGGTGGATCTCGACCACACCGGACCGTCCGTCGAGGAGCTGCTCGGCGCCGCCAGCCGCACCCAGTGGGTCGCCCTGACCAGCGGCGAGGCCCTGGAGCAGCCTACCTACGGGCGCCTCATCCGCCAGACCTGTTTCGACTACCACACCCGCCCCCTCGACCCCCAGCGCCTCACCGTCACCCTCGGCCACGCCTGGGGCATGGCCCAGCTCGGCAACGGCGTGACCGTGCCCAAGCCCGACGCCGACGAATACGAGATGGTGGGCACCAGCGCCGCCATGCACCGGGTCTTCCACGCCATCCGCAAGGTGGCGGCCGTGGAGGCCCCGGTGCTGGTCCTCGGCGAGTCGGGCACCGGCAAGGAGCTGGCCGCCCGCGCCATCCACGAGCGCTCCGAGCGCGCGGCGGGTACCTTCGTCGCGGTGAACTGCGGCGCCCTGCCCGAGAACCTCGTGCACTCGGAGCTGTTCGGCCACGAGAAGGGCGCGTTCACCGGGGCCCACCAGCAGCGCATCGGTCGCCTCGAGGCCGCCGACGGCGGCACCATCTTCCTGGACGAGATCGGGGACCTGCCGCTGGAGCTGCAGGTGAACCTGTTGCGGTTCCTGCAGGAAAGCCGCATCCAGCGGGTGGGGGGAACCGAGGAGATCCCGGTGGACGTGCGGGTGCTCGCGGCCACCCACAAGGACCTGGACGCCGAGGTTGCGGCAGGGCGCTTCCGGGAGGACCTCTACTACCGCCTCAACGTCCTGCACCTGCGGGTGCCCCCGCTGCGCGAGCGCGACGACGACATCGAGGTCCTGGCCAACTTCTACTTCGAGAAGTTCGCTCGCGAGCGCGAGGCCAACGTGCGCGGGTTCACCAACCAGGCCCTGAAGGTCATGCGGGCCCACGACTGGCCCGGCAACGTCCGCGAGATGATCAACCGCATCCGCCGGGCCATGGTAATGGGCGACAACCGCCTCATCACCGCCGACGACCTCGGACTGGACCGCCGCAGCGGACCCCGCAACATCATGACCCTCGCCGAAGCCCGCGCCGAGGCCGAGAAGCGCGCTGTAAAGGCGGCCTTACACCAGACCGGCAACAACATCACCCAGGCCTCCCGGGTCCTGGACGTCTCCCGCCCGACCCTCTACCGCCTCATGGAGCAGTACCAAGTTGAGGCGGGACCCTAAAGGCGAAGTCGGCAGTCGGCAGTTGGCAGAAGGCAGTTGGCAGGTGGCAGTAATCGGTATTCAGTCGCCAGTGATCAGTGGTCAGGACACCCGCACCCACTCCAATCCTTGGCCTCCCGCCCTCGTTCCGGGAGATCGCTTGGCCGGTGCTCGCGATGACATCCCTGCGTCATTGCGAGGAACCGAGGCAATCTCGTTGAAGAACGGCTCCGTTGGGATAGGTCCGGGGCCCTGCGGGATTCCGGCTCATCCCTGGCGGGATGGCCGGAATGACGGGGTTTTTCCTGGTCGTGGGCCCGGTGGCCCCACGCAGTTACGTCATTCCCACCTCACCCAGTAACGTCATTCCCGCCTCACCCAGTAACGTCATTCCCGCCTCACCCAGTAACGTCATTCCCGCCTTGGGCGGGAATCTCCCTGAAGGCCCCTTTGGACAGCGGTTCCGGGCGGAATTGTGGGCGGAATCTTCTTCTCCCCCTTGCCGATGGGAAGGCGTTATCTCTGGGCCCTCCCTACTGCTTACTGCCTCCTGCCGACTGCCAACTGACGACTGACGACTTGCCTTCCTAAACCGGATCCAGCGAGCGTAGGCGGCGGGGAAGGAGGCGCAGGTCGGCCAGGGCCGCCACCAGGGCCTGGAGCAGGCTGGCCTGGCCGGGATAGACCATCCGGTAGAACAGGACCTTCATGGTGACAGCGGCGCCGAGGACGATGGCGCCGAGGGTCAGGAAGGAGCCGAGGCCCAGGGTGGCGGCGCCGGTGATCCCCTGGCCGAAGGTGCAGCCCAGTGCCAGGACCCCGCCGAAGCCCATGAGGGACGCTCCCAGGAGGTGGATGCCGAAGTCGCGGCCGTCCCGGAAGACCTCCCAGCGGATCGAACCGCTGACCCAGCCCCAGAGGAAGGAGCCCAGGACCAGACCGCCAACGGCGGCGATCCCGAACGTCAGATCGTAGCCCGCCCCGGAGAGGCCGACGTAGCGCAGGGCATAGGCGAGCGGGGCGGTGAAGGCGTAGGAACCGGGCGCGTCGGGGCCCACCCCGATCAGGGGCCCGGCCTGGCCCACTCCGAAGTAGCCGGTGACCCACCAGCCGAACAGGATGAGGGCCCCGATGCCGAGCCCGGCGGCGACGTTGTTGGTGCGGTCCCGAAAGTCCGGGGACCGGAAGGCCA
>JAHEOG010000144.1 GCA_018609925.1 Gammaproteobacteria bacterium | reverse complement strand
GAACTCACGGCTCTCCCCCCCGTACTCCGACGAAAGCACCTTCGTCATCGCAGCCGTCAACGTCGTCTTCCCATGATCCACATGGCCAATCGTGCCCACGTTTACATGCGGCTTCGTACGCTCAAACTTCTCCTTGGACATGGGTCGCTCCCCTCCTCCCGGAAACGCTGAAGACGGCTCAGCCGTGAACCTTCTGAATGACCTCTTGGGCGACGTTCTTAGGCACCTCGGCGTACTTGCTCGGCTGCATGGTGTAGGTGGCCCGGCCCTGGCTCAGTGAGCGCAGGGTGGTGGCGTAGCCGAACATCTCCGCAAGAGGCACCTCCGCCTGGATCACCTTGCCGGCCGGGCTGTCCTCCATCGATCCAACATTGCCGCGGCGGCTGTTGAGGTCCCCGATGACGTCGCCCATAAACTCCTCCGGGCAGACCACCTCGACGTCCATCATGGGCTCCAGCAGGACGGGATCGGCCTTATGGGCGCCCTCCTGGACAGCCTGGGATCCGGCGATCTTGAAGGCCGCCTCGGACGAGTCCACCTCGTGGTAGGTGCCGTCGAAGAGGGTGGCCTTAACATCCACCATGGGATAGCCGGCCAGGACGCCGTTCTCCAGAGCCTCTCGGATCCCGTGGTCCACCGCGGGGATGTATTCCTTGGGGACCACCCCCCCGACAATCTTGTCCACGAACTCGTAGCCGGCGCCTTCCTCATTGGGCTCCAGGCGGACAAAGACGTGGCCGTACTGGCCCCGACCGCCCGATTGGCGGATGAACTTGCCCTCCTGCTCCACCGACTTGCGAATGGTCTCGCGGTAGGCGACCTGCGGCTGACCGATGTTGGCCTCGACCTTGAACTCGCGCTTGAGGCGGTCGACGATCACCTCCAGGTGCAGCTCGCCCATCCCGGAGATGATGGTCTGGCCGCTCTCCTCATCGGTGCGGACCTGAAAGGAGGGATCCTCCTGGGCCAGCTTGCCCAGCGCCGTGCCGAGCTTCTCCTGGTCGGCCTTGGATTTGGGCTCGATGGCGACGGAGATTACCGGCTCGGGGAACTCCATGCGCTCCAGGACGATCTGGTTCTTGGGATCGGACAGGGTCTCGCCGGTACCGGTGTTCTTGAGGCCTACCGCGGCGAAGATGTCGCCGGCGAAGACCTCCTCGATCTCACGGCGCTCGTTGGAGTGCATCTGAAGCAGCCGGCCGATGCGCTCCTTCTTGTTCTTCTGGGGGTTGAAGACGTTCGAGCCGGAGGGCAGATGGCCCGAATAGACCCGCATAAAGGTGAGCTGGCCGGCGTACGGGTCGGTGGTGACCTTGAAGGCCAGCGCCGAGAAGGGCTCGTCGTCGGAGGGATGGCGCTCGTCGGCCTCCCCGGTGTCGGGGTTCTCGCCCTGGATGGCGGAGATGTCGATGGGGCTCGGAAGGAACTGGATGACACCGTCCAATAGGGCCTGTACGCCCTTGTTCTTGAACGCCGTACCACAGTAGACAGGCACGATGTCCAGAGCCAGGCAGCCCTTGCGAAGCCCGCTCACCACCTCGTCGTGGTCGAGATCCGCCTCCTCGAGGTATTTCTCCATCAGCTCCTCGTCGGCCTCGGCCGCGGCCTCCAAAAGCATCTCCCGGTAGTTCTGGGCCTGGTCGCGGAGCTCGTCGGGGATGTCCGATTCGGTGAAGTTGGCACCAAGAGTAGCGTCGTCCCAGTGGATGGCCTTCATGCGCAGGAGGTCGACGACCCCCTCGAAGTCCTCCCCGGCCCCGATGGGCAGGGTCACCGGGATGGGACGGGCCCCGAGGTTGTCCCGCATCTCATTGATCACATTAAAGAAATCGGCCCCCATCCGATCCATCTTGTTGACGAAGGCCATGCGTGGAACGCTGTACTTGTTGGCCTGACGCCAGACCGTCTCGGACTGGGGCTCCACACCGCCCACCGCGCAGAAGACCGCGATGGCGCCATCGAGGACGCGTAGCGAGCGCTCCACCTCGATGGTGAAGTCAACGTGGCCGGGGGTGTCGATAATATTGATGCGGTGCTCGGGGAACTGCTGCTCCATTCCCCGCCAGAAGCAAGTGGTCGCCGCCGAGGTGATGGTGATGCCGCGCTCCTGCTCCTGCTCCATCCAGTCCATCACGGCGGCGCCGTCGTGGACCTCCCCGATCTTGTGGGAGATCCCCGTATAGAACAGGATGCGCTCGGTGGCGGTGGTCTTGCCGGCATCGATGTGAGCAGCGATGCCGATATTCCGATACCGCTCGATGGGAGTCTTCCTAGCCACGACGGCAGCCTCATTCTTCCTTCGGCGTCTAAAATCGAGCGGGCCTTAGGTGCCCGCCATGGGAAGGCGCGCCGGGCCCACGCTGGAGGCCCGAGCGGGAAGGCTAATCGAGCGCCTGGGGATTGTCCGGTTACCAGGGGAGCGGGACGGCCAGGGCTACCATCGGTAGTGAGCGAAGGCCTTGTTGGCCTCGGCCATCTTGTGGGTCTCTTCCCGCTTGCGCACCGCTCCCCCCCGCCCGTCGGCCGCTTCCATAAGCTCGCCGGCCAGCCGGTGGGTCATGGACTTCTCGGAGCGCTGGCGGGCGTACTGGACCAGCCAGCGCATGGCCAGGGCGGTCCGGCGTTGGGGCCGAACCTCGACGGGCACCTGGTAGGTCGCCCCACCCACGCGCCGGCTCTTCACCTCCACCACCGGGCGGATATTGTCCAGGGCCGTTTCGAAGATCTCCAAGGGGTCGTCCCCCCGGGAATCCCGGATCCGATCGAAAGCACCGTAGAGGATGCCCTCGGCGGTCGACTTCTTGCCGTCGCGCATGAGGTGGTTGATGAACTTGGCCACCGGCTTGGATCCGTACTTGGGATCCGGCAGCACCTCGCGCTTGGGAACCTCGCGTCTCCTGGGCATCTATCCTCTTTCCCCTGCTTGCCCCGCTACTTGGGCCGACGGGTGCCGTACTTGGACCGGCCCTTCCGGCGGTCGCTCACTCCGGCCGCGTCCAGAGCCCCCCGGACAACGTGGTAGCGCACCCCCGGGAGATCCTTGACCCGGCCCCCGCGCACCAGAACCACCGAGTGCTCCTGGAGGTTGTGGCCCTCGCCGGGAATGTAGGTGCTCACTTCCTTGCCGTTGGTCAGCCGCACTCGGGCCACCTTACGCAGGGCCGAGTTCGGCTTCTTGGGCGTGGCGGTATACACCCGCGTGCACACCCCGCGCCGTTGGGGGCAGGCGTTGAGCGCCGGTGTGTTGCTCTTCTCCTCAACCTTCTTGCGCCGCTTGCGCACGAGCTGGTTGATGGTCGGCATGCGGCTGCTCCCCTGAAAATAAATGACAGGCCGAACCAG
The DNA here is from genome assembly GCA_018609925.1 of Gammaproteobacteria bacterium. Classification (GTDB taxonomy): domain Bacteria; phylum Pseudomonadota; class Gammaproteobacteria; order Thiohalorhabdales; family Thiohalorhabdaceae; genus Thiohalorhabdus. The sequence goes on along the minus strand of JAHEOG010000144.1, from coordinate 10,382 downwards.
CCGGCCCGTCACAGAAAGCCCGAAAGTGTAGGCCGCACCCCCCGATCCTGTCAACACGGGACTACAGCCCTAACCGATCCGGCGTGGCGACCCCGGATCGCGGGACCGCTTACGCGCCCGACCCTAGGGCCGGGCGCATGGGCTCAGGCCCACTGGGCCCCGGCGTCCTCCGCCGATTCCTCGTCGGTAGCCTCTTCCTCGGCAGGGGCCTCGGCCGGGGTCGCCTCGGCCTCGGCCTGCTCCTGCTCGACGCGACGCTTCTCGTGGTAGGCGAGCCCCGTCCCTGCGGGGATGAGCCGGCCGACGATGAGGTTCTCCTTGAGGCCCACCAGGTTGTCGATCCGGCCCTCCATGGCGGCCTCGGTCAGGACCCGGGTGGTCTCCTGGAAGGAAGCCGCCGAGATGAAGGACTCGGTGGACAGGCTGGCCTTGGTCAGGCCCAGCAGGATGGGCCGGCCCACGGCCTCCACCTTGCCCTCGCCGCGGAGCATGTCGTTCTCCGCCTCCAGGGTGCTCCGATCCACCTGGTCACCCTCCAGGAAGCGGGAATCCCCGGCTTCGGTGATCTCCCGACGCCGCAGCATCTGCCGAACAATGATCTCGATGTGCTTGTCGTTGATCTTGACGCCCTGCAGGCGGTAGACCTCCTGGACCTCGTCGACGATGTAGCGGGACAGGGCCTCGGTGCCCAGGATGCTCAGGATGTCCTGGGGCACGGGCGAGCCGTCCACGATGGGATCGCCCGGACGGACATGGTCGCCCTCGTTGACCGCAATGCGCCGACCCTTGGGGATTAGGTATTCCCCTTCCTCGCCGTCCTCGGTACGCACCAGGATGCGCCGCTTGCCCTTGGTGTCCTTGCCGAAGGCGACAATGCCCTCTTCCTCGGCCAGGACGGCATTCTCCTTGGGGCGCCGGGCCTCAAAGAGCTCGGCCACCCGCGGCAGGCCGCCGGTGATGTCCTTGGTCTTGGAGGTCTCCCGGGGGAGCCGCGCCAGGACATCACCCGAATGGAGCTCATCCCGGTCATTGACGTTGATGATGGCCCCCGCCGGCAGGTAGTAGCGGGCCGGAAGATCGGTCCCCGGGATGTGGACGGCCGCGCCGTTGGCATCCACCAGCTCGATCCGTGGCCGCAGATCGCGCCCCTTTGGACCACTGACGTCGGTCACCTGGAGCGAGGTCAGTCCCGTCACCTCGTCCATCTGCTGGGTGGCTGTGGTCCCGGATTCGATGTCCTCGAATCGAGCGGTCCCCGCCACCTCGGTCAGGATGGGCATGGTGTAGGGGTCCCACTCGGCCAAAGCGGTTCCCGGGTCCACCGCTTCTCCTTCTTCGCTCACGTTCAGGGTGGCGCCATAGGGGATCTTGTAGCGCTCGCGCTCACGCCCCGTCTCCTCGTTCACCGTGAGCTCGCCGTTGCGGGAGACCACCACCAGCCGGTCGTTGCGGTCGGTGACCGCCTTCAGGTTCTCGAAGCGGACGTAGCCGCCGTACTTGGTCTCCTGGGAGGCCTGCTCCGCCGACCGGCTGGCGGCGCCGCCGATGTGGAAGGTGCGCATGGTGAGCTGGGTGCCCGGCTCGCCGATGCTCTGGGCAGCGATGATGCCCACCGACTCGCCGATGTTGATCCGGCCACCCCGGGCGAGGTCCCGCCCGTAGCACTGGGCGCAGACCCCGTTGCGCGCCTCGCAGGTGATCACCGAGCGCACCACCACTTGGTCCACGCCCAGCTCGTCGAGCTGCTCCACGTCCCCTTCGCTGAGCAGATGCCCGGCATCGAACAGGACCTGGTCCGAGTGGGGATGATAGACCGGCTCGGCGGTGACCCGGCCGAGCACCCGCTCCGACAACGGCTCCACCACATCGCCGCCCTCCACGAGGGGGGTCATGGCGGTGCCATGATCGGTGCCACAGTCCTCCTCCTCCACCACGCAGCTCTGGGACACGTCCACCAAACGCCGGGTCAGGTAGCCGGAATTGGCGGTCTTCAGCGCCGTGTCGGCCAGCCCCTTCCGGGCGCCATGGGTGGAGATGAAGTACTGCAGGACGTTGAGGCCCTCGCGGAAGTTGGCGGTAATGGGGGCCTCGATGATGGAGCCGTCGGGCTTGGCCATGAGCCCACGCATGCCGGCCAGCTGGCGGATCTGCTGCGCCGAGCCGCGAGCCCCGGAGTCGGCCATCATGTAGATGGAGTTGAAGGATTCCTGCTCCACCTCATTGCCCTCGGCGTCAAGCACCTTCTCGGTGCCCAGGCCCTCCATCATGCGCTCGGCCACCTTGTCGTTGGTGTGGGCCCAGACGTCGATGACCTTGTTGTAGCGCTCGGAGTTGGTGACCAGACCGTCGGTGTACTGCTGGTAGATCTCCTTCACCTCGTTCTGGGCGTCCCCGAGCAGGACCTCCTTCTCCTCCGGGATCACCATGTCGTCGAGGCCGAAGGAAATCCCCGACTTGGTGGCGAAGTGGAAGCCGGTGTACATGAGCTGGTCGGAGAAGATCACCGTCGGCTTGAGCCCGGCCCGCCGGTAGCAGGCCTTGACCAGGGCCCCGATGGCCTTCTTGTCGAGGACCCGGTTGACCATGTCGAAGTCCAGCTCCTCGGGCAACAGGTCCACCAGCAAGGCGCGCCCCACGGTTGTGGTCACCCGCTCACCGCGGACCCGTGCCTGGATGCGGGCCTGCAGGTCGACCACGCCGTTGTGGTAGGCGCGATGGACCTCGTCCACATCGCGGAAGATCGAGCCTTCGCCGGTGGCGTTCACCGCCTCCCGGGTCATGTAGTACAGGCCCAGCACGATATCCTGGGTGGGCGAGATGATGGGCTCGCCGTTGGCCGGACCCAGGATGTTGTTGGAGCTCATCATGAGCACCCGGGACTCCATCTGGGCCTCGGTGAACAGGGGCACGTGCACCGCCATCTGGTCGCCGTCGAAGTCGGCGTTGTAGGGCACGCACACCAATGGGTGGAGCTGGATGGCCTTGCCCTCGGTGAGCACCGGCTCGAAGGCCTGGATGCCGAGGCGATGCAGGGTGGGGGCCCGGTTCAGCAGCACCGGGTGCTCGCTGATGACCTCCTCCAGGATGTCCCAGACCTCGGGGCGCTCGGCGTCCACCATCTTCTTGGCGGCCTTGATGGTGGTGGCGTGGCCGCGGGACTCCAGCTTGTTGTAGATGAACGGCTTGAATAGCTCCAGCGCCATCTTCTTGGGCAGGCCGCACTGGTGGAGCTTGAGCTCCGGGCCCACCACGATGACCGAGCGGCCCGAATAGTCCACCCGCTTGCCGAGCATGTTCTGCCGGAACCGCCCTTGCTTCCCCTTGATCATGTCGGCCAGGGACTTCAGCGGGCGCTTGTTGGGCCCGGTCATGACCTTGCCGCGGCGGCCGTTGTCCAGCAGGGCGTCCACGGCCTCCTGCAGCATGCGCTTCTCGTTGCGCACGATGATCTCGGGGGCCTTGAGGTCCAGCAGGCGCTTGAGGCGGTTGTTGCGGTTGATCACCCGCCGGTAGAGATCGTTGAGATCCGAGGTGGCGAAGCGCCCGCCATCCAGCGGCACCAGAGGCCGCAGCTCCGGCGGGATCACCGGCAGCACCTCCAGGATCATCCACTCCGGGCGATTGCCGGAGTACAGGAAGGCCTCCACCGTCTTGAGCCGCTTGGCCACCTTCTTGCGCTTGGCCTCGGAGCGGGTCTCCTCCAGCTCCGAGCGGAGCTGGGCGGCTTCGGAATCCAGGTCGATCTCGCGCAGCATGTCGCGGATGGCCTCGGCCCCCATGCGGGCGGTGAACTCGTCACCGTGCTCCTCCACCGCATCCAGATACTGCTCGTCGGTGAGGAGCTGGCCGCGCTCCAAGGGGGTCATGCCCGGATCGGTAACGACGTAGGACTCGAAGTACAGGACCCGCTCCAGGTCCTTGAGGGTCATTCCGAGCAGCAGCCCCATCCGGGAGGGCAGGGACTTCAGGAACCAGATGTGGGCCACCGGCGCAGCCAGGTCGATGTGGCCCATGCGCTCACGGCGCACCTTCGACTGGATGACCTCCACCCCGCACTTCTCGCAGACCACGCCACGGTGCTTAAGCCGCTTGTACTTGCCGCAGTTGCACTCGTAATCGCGCACGGGGCCGAAGATCTTGGCGCAGAACAGCCCGTCGCGCTCCGGCTTGAAGGTCCGGTAGTTGATGGTCTCGGGCTTCTTCACCTCGCCGAAGGACCAGGACCGGATCTTCTCCGGGGAAGCGATCCCGATGCGCACCCCGTCGAAATCGAGCTGTTGGCTGCTCTGCTTAAAGAGATTCATGATGTCCTTCAAGGTCATCCTCCTTGGCGCGAAAACGCCTGGATGCAGTCGCCGGGCGCCGACCGGCACCCGGCACCCGTCCCCCCGTCGGGCCAAACCCCGCCGATGGGCGCGGCGGGCCTACTCCAGCTCGACGTCGATGGCCAGCGCCCGCAGCTCCCGGAGCAGCACGTTGAAGGACTCCGGGATCCCCGGCTGGAAGTCGTCGTCGCCCTTCACCAGGGATTCGTAAGCGGCCGTACGACCGGCCACGTCGTCGGACTTGATGGTCAGCATCTCCTGCAGGGTGTAGGCCGCGCCGTACGCCTCCAGGGCCCAGACCTCCATCTCGCCGAAGCGCTGGCCGCCGAACTGGGCCTTGCCGCCCAGCGGCTGCTGGGTCACCAGGGAGTAGGGCCCGGTGGAGCGGGCGTGGATCTTGTCGTCCACCAGGTGGTGGAGCTTGAGGATGTACATGTAGCCCACCGTCACCGGGCGGTCGAAGGCCTCCCCCGTGCGTCCGTCGTACAGGTCCACCTGCCCGGAGCTGGGCAGGTTCGCCTTCTCCAGCATGCCCTTGATCTCTTCCTCGTTGGCGCCGTCGAAGACCGGGGTGGCGGTAGGCACACCGCCGCGGAGGTTACGCGACAGGGCTGTCACCTCCTCATCACTCATTTCCCGGAAGGCCTGGCGCTCGTCCTCGTGGTCGTAGACCGTCTCCAGGAACTCCCGCAGGCCCTTCACCTGGCCCTGCTCATCGAGGAGATGGCCGATCTGCAGCCCCAGCACCTTGGCCGCCCAGCCCAGGTGGGTCTCCAGGATCTGCCCCACGTTCATGCGCGACGGCACGCCCAGGGGGCTCAGCACTACGTCCACCGGGGTGCCGTCCTCCAGGAAGGGCATATCCTCCTGGGGCATGATCTTGGAGATCAGGCCCTTGTTGCCGTGGCGCCCGGCCATCTTGTCGCCCGGCTGCAGGGGCCGCTTCACCCCCACGAAGACCTTGACCATCTTGAGCACGCCCGGGGAGAGCTCGTCGCCGGAGGTCAGCTTCTCCCGCTTCTCCTCAAGGCGCTGCTCCAGCAGCGCGCGCTGCTCCTCCAGGTGCTCGCGGATCTTCTCCATCTGGTGGTTGACGTCCTCGTTGCGCATGCGCACCTCGAACCAGCGCGAGCGCGGCAAGGACTGGAGATAGGACTTGGTGACCTTCTTGCCGGACTCCAGCTCCGGACCGCCGTCGGCCACCTTGCCCACCAACAGGTCCTCCAACCGGGCGTAGGCGTCGTCCTCGACGATGCGGTGCTGGGTCTCCAAGTCCTTCTGGACCCTTTCCAGCTCCTCCTCCTCGATGGCCTTGGCGCGGGCGTCCTTCTCCACCCCTTCGGAGGTGAACACCTGGACGTCGATCACCGTGCCCGACACCCCGGTGGGCGCCCGCAGGGACGTGTCCTTCACGTCCGAGGCCTTCTCCCCGAAGATCGCGCGCAGAAGCTTCTCCTCCGGGGTGAGCTGGGTCTCGCCCTTGGGCGTAACCTTGCCGACCAGGATCTCGCCGGGGTTCACCTCGGCGCCAATGCGGATGATCCCGGCATCATCGAGGTCGGCCAGGGCCTCCTCGTTGACGTTGGGAATGTCCCGGGTAATCTCCTCGGCCCCCAGCTTGGTGTCCCGGGCCATCACCGAGAAGGACTCCACGTGGATGGAGGTGAAGCGGTCTTCCTGGACCACTCGCTCGGAGACGAGGATGGAGTCCTCGAAGTTGTAACCGCCCCAGGACATGAAGGCGACCTTCATGTTCTGCCCCAGGGCCAGCTCACCCATGTCGGTGCTCTGGCCGTCGGCCACCACGTCCCCGGCCTCGATCCGCTCGCCGGTGTGCACCAGGGGCTTCTGATTGATGCAGGTGTTCTGGTTGGAGCGGCTGTACTTGACCAGGTTGTAGATGTCGACGCCCGGCTCGCCCGGGGTCGTCTCCTGGTCGTTGACCCGAACCACGATGCGGCTGGCATCCACCGACTCCACCTCGCCACCGCGCCGGGCGGCCACGGCCACCCCGGAGTCCACCGCCACGCGGCGCTCCATCCCGGTCCCCACCAAGGGCTTGTCCGCGCGGATGGTGGGCACCGCCTGGCGCTGCATGTTGGCCCCCATCAGGGCGCGTGACGTGTCATCGTGCTCCAGGAAGGGCAGCAGCGAGGCAGCCACCGAGACGATCTGCTTGGGCGAGACGTCCATGTACTCCACCTGGTCGGGCCGGGCCAGGGTGGACTCCCCCCGGTGGCGGCAGGAGATCAGGTCGGCGTCCAGGTAGCCGTCCTCGCTCACCGGGGCGTTGGCCTGGGCGATGACGTAGTTGCCCTCCTCGATGGCGGAGAGGTAGTCCACCTCGGTGGTGGGCTGGCCATCGCGGACTCGCCGGTAAGGGGTCTCCAGAAAGCCGTACTTGTTGGTCCGGGCATAGCTGGACAGGGAGTTGATCAGCCCGATGTTGGGACCCTCAGGAGTCTCGATGGGACAGATGCGGCCGTAGTGGGTGGGATGGACATCCCGCACCTCGAACCCGGCCCGCTCCCGGGACAGCCCCCCCGGTCCCAGCGCCGAGATCCGGCGCTTGTGGGTAACCTCGGAAAGGGGATTGGTCTGGTCCATGAACTGGGAGAGCTGGCTGGACCCGAAGAACTCCTTCACCGCCGCCGAAACCGGCTTGGCGTTGATCAGCTTCTTGGGCATGAGGTCGTCGGCGTCGGCCAGGGCCATGCGCTCCTTCACCGCGCGCTCCATGCGCACGAGCCCGATGCGGAACTGCTCACCGGCCAGCTCGCCCACCGAGCGCACCCGGCGATTGCCCAGGTGGTCGATGTCGTCCACGTCGCCGAAGCCGTTCTTCAGCCCCACCAGGACACGCAAAACCTGGACGATGTCCTCGGAGGACAGGACGCCGGGGCCCTCATCGGACTCCCGGCCCAGACGCCGGTTGAACTTCATGCGACCCACAGAGGACAGGTCGTAGCGCTCGGCGTTGAAAAACAGGTTGTTGAACAGATTCGCCGCTGTCTCCTCGGTGGGCGGCTCCCCCGGGCGCATCATGCGGTAGATCTCGATCTGCGCCTCGGCCTGGGTGGTGGTGTGGTCCAGGCGCAGGGTCTCCGAGAGGTACGGGCCCCGATCGATCTCATTGGTATAGATGGTCTCCAGCTCCCCGACCCCGGCCGTGCGCAAACGCTCCAGGAGCTCCTCGGTGATCTCCTCATTGGCGCTGGCCAGGAGCTCGCCGGTCTCGCTGTCGGGTACGTCGCGAGCGAGGACCTTCCCGAGGAGGTAGCCCTCGGGAACCGGCACCTCTTCGATGCCGGCCTCCTTGAGCTGGTCCACCCGGCGCCGGGTCACCTTCTGGCCCACCGCGATCAGGGGCTCGCCCCCATCGGGGCTGGGCACCTCGAAGGGGGCCTTGAGGCCCTGCAACCGCTCGGGCACCAAGGCCATGCGGATCCCGTCCTCGAGCAAACGGAAGCGATCCCGCTCGAAGAACAGGTCCAGCATCTCCTCATCGGAATAGCCCAACGCCCGCAGCAGGACGCTAGCCGGGAGCTTGCGCCGGCGGTCGATGCGGACGTAAAGGTGGTCCTTGGGATCGAACTCGAAATCGAGCCAGGAGCCCCGGTACGGGATCACCCGGGCGTTGTAGAGGAGTTTCCCGGAGCTGTGGCTCTGCCCGCGGTCGTGTGAGAAGAAGACCCCGGGGCTGCGGGTGAGCTGGGAGACGATGACCCGCTCGGTGCCGTTGACGATAAAGGTGCCGCGCTCGGTCTGCCAGGGGATCTCCCCCAGGTAGACCTCCTGCTCCTTGATGTCCCTTACCGCCTTGCCCCCGGTGCCCTCGTCCTTCTCGTAGACGGCCAAGCGCAGCTTGGCGTTCAGGGGCCGGGAGTAGGTCAGCCCCCACTGCTGGCACTCGCGCACATCGAAGGCGGGCTCACCGAACTCGTAGCCCACGTATTCCAGGGAGGCCTTGCCGCTCTGATCCTGGATGGGGAAAACGGACCGGAAGACTTCCTCCAGGCCGTCCACCGCGCGCTCCTCGGGGCCCTTGTCGGCCTGGAGGAAGCGCTGGTAGGAGGCCACCTGGGTCTCCAGGAGGTAGGGGACTTCCCGGATCGTCGGGTTCTTGCCGAAATCCTTCCGAATCCGCTTCTTCTCGGTGAGCGAGTACATAGCAACTCCTGCGGGGATGGCAGGCGGGATCCGTCTAACGAGCCCGGGCGAATACCAGCAGCACGGGGCGGCCGGCGTCCCCGAGCAGGGGGTCGCCGGCCGCGTTCAACCGGTCTCAAGGACCGGCTACGGATGGCGGGATTACTTGAGCTCCACCGGGGCCCCGGCCTCTTCCATCTTGGTCTTGATTTCGTCGGCCTCTTCCTTCGAGGCCCCTTCCTTAAGGGTGGCGGGCAGGTTCTCGACCATTTCCTTGGCCTCCTTCAGCCCCAGGCCGGTTACCTCGCGAAGGACCTTGATGGTCTGGACCTTCTTTTCGCCCTCACCGGTGAGCATGACGTCGAATTCGTCCTGCTCCTCGGCGGCGGCGGCTTCCGCCCCACCACCGGCGGCGGGAGCAGCAACGGCCGCCGGAGCTTCGGCGGAGACGTCGAACTTCTCCTCGATGGCCTTCACCAGCTCGGACAACTCGAGGACAGTCATGTTCTCGATGGCGGAGAGTATCTCTTCCTGACTCATGGTCTGGCTACCTTCCATTGGATCTCGCGGGAGTGTTTCATTCGGCGGAGCGGCTCAGGCGGCCTCGCCCTGATCCTTCTGGTCACGCACCGCCGCCAGGGCCCGGGCGAACCGCGCCGGAACCTCGTGAAGGCTGCGTGCCAGCTTGACGATCGGGGCATTCAGGCCCACCGCCACCTGGGTGATCAGCTCCTGGCGCCCGGGAAGCTTGGCCAGGGACTCCAGCTCGCTGGCATCCAGGGCCTTGCCGTCCAGTACACCGACCTTGATCTCCAGGTCGTCGTGATCCTTGGCGAACTCCGTCAGGACCTTAGCGGCGGCCACCGGATCGTCGGCCAGGGCCAGGCCAGTTGGGCCCTGCAGGTGCTCGGTGAGGGGCTCCATATCGGTACCCTCCACAGCCCGCTTGGCCAGGTTGTTCTTGACCACGCGGAAGAACACCCCGCTCTCCCGCAGCCGACCCCGCAGGTCGTTCATCTCGCCGACAGTCAATCCGCGGTAGTCGGTGAGCACCGCAGCCTGGGCCGTCGAGGAGCGGGCCTTGAGGTCGGCCACGACCGCCTTTTTCTGTTCCAGGTTCAGCACCGCTCGAGCCTCCTTGGCGTGCGCGGCCCGCCCTGGATCCCATGCACTCCCTGCAAACGGGGGAAGGGAGCCACGGACGGCACCGCCGTCTCGGCAGGCTGGTGGTTTAAGCCCGATCCCCACCCGGGCGGGCCGGATTCGGGGTCGGGCGCCTGCGGTCTAGGACGACCGCGGCGACCTCGGTCCCGTAGGCGGTGCCTGCACCGCTCGGGGCGGGGGCGCCGGTGCCGTCGCTCCATCCCGACCAGGCCGGGATGGCCCGTCCGCCAGCACGTGTGCTAGATGCGGACGAAGGAAGTGTCCACCGGGATGCCAGGTCCCATGGTGGTGGACAGGGAAATCTTCTGGAGGTAGCGCCCCTTGGCGGCGGCGGGCTTGGCTCGGACCAAGGCATCCGCAGCCGCCTCGAGGTTGTCGGCCAGGGCTTGTTCGCCGAAGTGGATCCGACCCACCGGCATGTGCACCACGCCGCCCTTGTCGGCGCGGTACTCCACCTGACCGGCCTTGATCTGCGCGACAACGTCGGCGATGTTCTCGGTAACCGTACCGACCTTGGGATTGGGCATCAGGCCGCGCGGCCCCAGGATCTGCCCGAGCTGTCCCACCACCCGCATGGCATCGGGTACGGCCACGGCACGGTCGAAGTCCGTCCAACCGCCCTTGATCTGTTCGGCGAGGTCCTCGAGCCCCACGTAATCGGCGCCGGCCTGCCGGGCTTCCTCGGCCTTATCGCCTTCGGCGAAGACCACCACCCGGACGCTCTTACCCGTACCGTGGGGCAGG
>JAHEOG010000143.1 GCA_018609925.1 Gammaproteobacteria bacterium | reverse complement strand
GCCCCCACCTCAGGATCCTGGAAGGTCTCCGGGCAGGGCCCTTCCCCACTATCCGATCCCCCGCCTTCCGGGGCGAGCGAGACCTCCCCGCCCGGCAGCGCCAGGCGGGTCAGCTCCATCCGGTTGTAGGTGAGGGTGCCGGTCTTGTCGGTGAGGATGACGCTGGTGGAGCCCAGGGTCTCCACCGCCGCCAGGCGGTTCAGCACGGCGTTGCGCCGGGCCATGCGCCACATGCCTCGGGCCATGGACATGGTGGCCACCACCGGCAGGCCCTCGGGGATAGTCGCCACCGCCAGGACGATGCCCGTTTGCACCATGAGCAGGACGGGCTGCCCGGCCAGGATCCCGCTCACCGCGACCAGCGCGCCCAGGGCCAGCGTGACCCCGATCAGGCGCCGGCCGAGGGTTTCCAGGCGCTTCTCCAGGGGTGTATGGCCGGGTTCGGCGGCCTCGGTGAGGGCGGCGATGCGCCCGATCTCCGTGGTCTCGCCGGTCGCCACGACGATGCCGGTCCCCTTGCCCCGGCCGATGACGGTGCCCCGGTAGACCATGTCGGTGCGCTCGGCCAGGGGGGCCTCCTCGGCCACCGGCTCGGGGTCTTTGGCCACCGGCACCGATTCCCCGGTGAGGGCGGACTCGTCCGCCTCCAGTCCGCTCACCTCCATCAGTCGCAGATCGGCGCCGGGGACGTCGCCCTCGCCGAGCGCCACGATGTCCCCCGGGACCAGCTGGGCGGCGGGAAGGTCGCGATGGCGGCCACCGCGCAATACCCGCACCCGGATGGGCGCCAGCTCCTTGAGGGCCTCCATAGATCGCCGCGCCCGGGCCTCGCTGGCGAAGCCCACCACCCCCGCGATGAGCACCGCCACCAGGATGGCGACCCCTTCCAGCCATTGGCCCACCGCGAAGGAAACCCCTGCGGCCGCGCCCAGGAAAAGGATCAAAATGTTGCGGAATTGATCGAGAAGGATGGCCCACAGGGACCGCCGCCGGGTCTTGCCCAGCCGGTTCGACCCATAGCGCCGACGACGGTCCCGGACCTGGCCCGCTTCCAAGCCACGGTCGGGGGCCACTCCCAGGGTCCGGACTACGTCCTGCCACTCCCGGGCCCAGGGCCGGGGAACCGGGGGCTCCGGACTCTCCCCGCCTTCCGGGGTCACCGGCGGCCTCGGCGGCTCCCCCAGGGGCTCAATCCGGCCCCGGCTGGCAGCGGGGACAGACGCGGGCCCTGCGCCCGCAGGCCTTTATCTTGGTCAGAGCCTCCCCGCAGCGCGGGCAGTCCGCCTCCCTTTCCTCGCGCAGGGGAACCAGGAAGTCGGAGGGCATCTTTTCGGGATCAACACCGGCCTCGATGGCTGCCTCCAGGACCGACCGGAGGTGGCGGTGCAGCCGGTCCAGGCCCTCGTCTGTGAGTGCCTCAAGCGGCTGGCGTGGATGGATCCCGGCGTGGAAGAGGATCTCGTCCGAGTAGACGTTGCCGATCCCGGCCATGGTGGACTGGTCCATGAGCCAGCACTTCACCTGACCCCGCCGACCTTCGGCGAGGCTTCGAAAGGTGGCCTCGTCGAGCTCCGGGTCGAGGGCGTCGATACCGAGCCCCAGCTCGGCTAGGTAAGCGTCCAGATCGTCCAGGGCGGCGACGTGGCCCAGCTTGCGCTGATCCAGGAAGAGGAGCTGGGCGCCGTTTTCGAGAAGGAAACGAACGTGGCCCTCTTCGGGGACCTCCTCCTGGTCTTTGTGATAGGCGAAGTAGCCCGTCATGCCGAAATGCCACTCCAGCCAGCGCCCCGTCTCCAAGGCAGCGAACAGGTGCTTGCCGTGGCGATAGCTGCGCTCGAAATGATGTCCCCGCAGATACTCGGCCAATGCGCGGGGAGTTTCCCCGGCGACTAGCCGGTCATCGCTCGCATCGAGCCCGGCGATCGTCTGGTGCAGGGCGGTGGCGTCCAGGTAGCGGCGGAAGACCTCCACATCGGGCAGCTCGGGCATGGCCGGCTCCAGGGCTCAGCGGCGCTGCAGGGCCTGGCGCAGACCCTTCAGGTCGCGGGTGTTGATGACATCGTCCGGGCCCACCCAGCCGCGCCGGGCCTGATCCACGCCGAAGCGCATGTTGCCGAGGTTGTGGGCGTTGTGGGCGTCGGTACCGAGGGCCAGCATGGCACCGCGGTCCCTCGCCAGCTGGCAGTCCACGTCGCGGAGGTCCAGCCGGGACGGCTGGGCGTTGACCTCCAGGGCGCAGCCGCGCTCGGCGGCGGCCTCCACCAGGCGCTCGATGTCCACCTCGTAGGGGGCCCGCTCGTTGATGAGCCGGCCGGTGGGATGGCCCAGGATGCGGAAGTGCGGATTGTCCATCGCCTTCAGGATCCGCTCGGTCTGCTTCTTGCGTGAGAGGTCGCGGCCGTAGTGGGCCGAGCAGATGGTTAGGTCCAGCTCGGCCAGGACGCTGTCCGGCAGGTCCAGGGTTCCGTCCTCCAGGATGTCCACCTCGATGCCCTTGAGCAGGGTGATGTCTTCGAGCCCCTCGTTGAGGCGGTCGATCTCCTCGATCTGCTGGCGCAGGCGCTTCTCGTCCAAACCTTTGGCCATGGCCACCCGGCGGGAGTGCTCGGTGATGGCGAGGTAGTCGTAGCCTAGGACCCTGGCGGCCTCGGCCATCTCCGGCAGGGAGTCGGCGCCGTCGGTGGCCTTGGTGTGGCAATGGAGGTCCCCCCGCACCGACCCCAGGGTGATCAGCTCCGGGAGCTCGCCCTTTTCGGCGGTCTCGATCTCCCCCCGATCCTCGCGCAGCTCGGGGGCGATCCAGGGCAGGTCCACCGCCCGGAAGACCTCGGCCTCCTCGGCGCCCGCAATGGCCTCTTCCCCTTCGTAGACCCCGTACTCGTTGATCTTGTAGCCCTGCTCCACCCCGCGCTTGCGCACCGCGATGTTGTGGGCCTGGGAGCCGGTGAAGTAGTGCAGGGCCGCCCCGTAGCTACGCTTGGGGACCACCCGCAGGTCCACGTGCAGGCCCGAGGCCAGGATCACCGTCGAGCGGGTCTCGCCCCGGGAGGCCACATCGGCCACTTCCTCGTACCCCACGAAGCGCTCCATGACGGGGCCGCTGTCGGCGCAGGCCACCAGGATGTCCAGGTCGCCCACGGTCTCCTTGCGGCGGCGATAGCTCCCCGCCACCTCGATCTTATCCACCCCCGGCGCCTCGGCCAGATAGGCGCGCAGGGGCTCCGCGATCTCCTCGGCGTCCACCAGCCGGGTGCGCTTCTCCTCGCCCTGGGCAATCTGCTCCAATCCCTCGCGGATGCGGTTCTCCGTCTTCTCCCCGAAGCCCTTGAGCTCCCGGACGCGGCCCTCCTTGATCGCCCTGTCCAGGTCCTCGACGCTACGGATCGCCAGCTCGTCGTAGAGGGCCTTGACCCCTTTGGGGCCCAGACCCTCGATCCCCATGAGATCCGCCAGCTCCGTGGGCACCCGCTGGGAGACCTCCTGGAGCAGGGGAAGCTCCCCGGTCTGCACGAGGGTCTGGATCTTCTCCGCCAGGTCGTCGCCGATCCCCGGGTATTGGGAGAGATCCTCACCCTGGGCCACCAGCTCCGCCAGGCTCGGCGACAGGCCGCCGATGACCCGGGCCGCATTGCGGTAGGCCCGAACCCGGAACTCGTTGGCGCCCTCGATCTCCAGGAGATCGGCCAGGCGATTGAAGATCTCGGCGATCTCCTTGTTGTGGACGGTCATGGCGCAACCTC
>JAHEOG010000142.1 GCA_018609925.1 Gammaproteobacteria bacterium | reverse complement strand
GGTCAGCACGGCTTCCAGGCGTCCCTCCGCCACGACCCCCACCAAGGGGTAGTCGCTGTCCAGGATCCACGATTCGGCGTCCCGGAGGGAGTCCTCAGGGCCCAGGGTGGGCAGGGTGGCGGCGTAGGTCCCCAATTCCTGCTCCCCCAGACCATGGGCCTGCGCTCGGGCCAACAGGGCCCGATCCACCCAGCCCCGGGGCCACTCCTGGCTATCCACCACCGGCATGCGGGTGAGGGGATAGCGCCCCATGCGCTCGGCCGCCTGGGCGATCGTAATCTCCGCCGGGAGGGTGTGTACGGGTCGGCTCGCCAGCTCACCGACGGTTTGGGCCGCGCCCCCGCGGGTCCGTAGGGCGGTCAGGGCCCGCTCCCGGACTTCCGGAAGGGGAACCCGGGGCAGCGAGGCAGAGCCCGCGTAGGGATGGCCGCCACCCCCGAGGTCGCCTAGCACCGCCCCCATGTCCGGCCCCTCCGGTTCCGCGCGGCCGATGGCGAAGACCCGGTCCCCCTGCTGGATGAGGGCCAGGATACCCTCGGCCTCCAGGCTCTCCATGACCCGCTGCACCACCCCGGCGGCATCCTGCACCCCGTCGGGATCCTCCACAGCGGCCACCAGGACCCGATAAGGGAGACCGGGGACCATTTCGGCATTGTCGATCAACCGATGGAGCAGGGCCACCTGTCGGGGCGTAAGCTCCCGGTGCAGGATCCGGCCCACCAGGCCCAGATCCGCACCCCGTTCCAGGAGCCAGCGGGCGGCCTCGAAGTCGGCGCCGGTTACCCCGGCGTAGGTCAGCATGCCGGTATCCTCGTAGACCCCCGCGGCCATCAGCGTGGCCTCGGCGGGCGCAACCGATGCTGCTTGCTCCTGCAAAAGCGCCACCATGGCGCTGGTGTTCGCCCCCGCCCGGGCGCTTACCCGCTCGGCGTGGGAGGGAAGATTGCTGGGGTCGGCCTCGTGGTGGTCGTGGATCACCAATCGCACTCCGGGATCGGCCGCTGCGCCGGCCAGCGGACCCAGTCCATCGGGATTCGCGGTATCCACAAGGATCAGTGTGGCGAGGCAGTCCAGCTCGATCCGGCCCGGATCGAGAACCGTGGGGGCCTCGTCCCCGAGCCACTCCAGAAGCTTCAAGGCCTGGGGGGAAGCGCCGTGGGACCAAACCGGGACCGCCCCGGGGTACAGGTGGCTGGCGGCGACCATGGAGCCCAGGGCATCCAGGTCGGCGTTGGGATGACTGGTAACCACGACTTGGGGGTGCTCCAGGGTGGCCAAGGAAGCCTCCTGCACCGGCCCGGCGGCCCGTCGGATCGGACTACGCGGCTCCCCCGCCCTTGCCCCGAGGCTTTAGGCCCAGCTTGGCGGGACGGTCGCTCGGGGAGGTATCCAACAGATCCTGCCACCAGGCTACCAGTTCCCCATCGGCCTCCCCGGAGCGCCCACGCACGGCCAGGAAGTCGAAGGCGGCCCGGAAGCGTGGGTGCCCGAGCAGGCGCAGCGCCCGTTTGCCCCGGGACCGCTCCAGGCGCGCCTGCAGGCCCCAGATCTCGCGCGCCCCTTCGGTGAACCGCTTGGGCATGGCCACCTGGCGAGCCTGACGCCGCAGGACCCGGCCACCAGCCTTCTGCAAGGCTTCATCCGGGGGATAGCCTTCGTCCTCCAGGATCCGGCGCTCCCGATCGAAGGGGTGCCACAGCAGGGCCGCGAAAAGGAAGGCCGGGGTGACCGGAAGATCCGCCGCCACCCGCCGGTCGGTGTCCTCGAAAACCCGGGTGAGGAAGGTGTGGGGGAATTGCTCCCCTTCCTCGGTCAGTAGGTCGGCGGTCTCGGGGAACAACCGCTCGAACAGCCGGAAGCGGCGCAGCATCTGATAGCTGGCGACCCCGGCGCCGGAAAGGAAGAGCTTGTTGACCTCCTCGAACAGCCGCGCCGGAGGAACCTCCTCGAGCAAGGGACTCATGCCGGGTATCGGGGAAGCCGTTCGCGCCTCCAAGAAGAAGCCGAGCTTGGCCGCGAAGCGGACCGCGCGCAGCATGCGGACCGGATCCTCCCGGTAGCGGTGCTCCGGGTCCCCGATCAAGCGGATGCGACCGGCTTCCAGGTCTTCCACCCCGCCCGCGAAGTCCAGCACGGTGAAATCGGCGATGTCGTAATACAGGGCATTCACCGTGAAATCCCGGCGGGAGGCGTCCTCCTCCTGGCTCCCGTAGACATTGTCCCGCAGGACCAGGCCCTCCTCCGAACGGACCTTGTCGCCCTCTTCGCCCTCGGAGGGCTCGCTGCCCCGGAAGGTGGCGACCTCGACGATGCCGTCCCGGAAGTGCACGTGGGCCAATCGGAAGCGACGCCCGATCAGCCGACAGTTGCGGAACAGGTTCCGCACCTCCTCCGGGCGAGCGTCGGTGGCGATATCGAAATCCTTGGGCTCCCAGCCCAAAAGCAGATCCCGGACCCCACCGCCGACGAGGCAAGCCCGAAACCCTTGGCGATGGAGACGGTAGAGCACCTTCAGGGCGTTGGGAGGGATCCGCTTGCGCGATACCGGGTGCTCCGGGCGGGGGATGACCCGGGCCTCGCCCCGACCGGCGGGAGCCGTCCCCGAAACCTCGGCCCTATCGGGGTCTGCCGTAGAGGAGGGGTCTCTGGCTAGAGGGTCCCCGGCTTCTCGGGGGACGGGATTCGGAAAGGGCACATCGGGCATGGGCTAAGGGTAGCGAAGTGCAGCCGCCTGGTAAAATCCGCGGTCTGCGGCCGAGCAAGGGGCCCGGGTAAGGCGACCTTACCCCCGGGGATGGTGCTCGCCGTGAAGGGCCTTGAGCCGCTGCTGGGCAACATGGGTATAGATCTGGGTGGTGGAAAGATCACTGTGACCCAGCAGCATCTGCAGCGAGCGAAGGTCCAGGCCGTTGTTCAGCAGGTGGGTGGCAAAGGAATGGCGCAGGGTATGCGGGGATAGGGGCTTGTCGATCCCCGCTTGCTGGGCGTAGTGCCGCAGCCTGTACCAGATCGCCTGGCGGGAGATCCCGCTCCCTTTCCGGGACACGAACAGCCGGTCGCAGGCCCCGCGTACCAAGATGGGGCGAGCGTGGCTCAGGTAGCGGGCGAGCCAATCCAGGGCCTCCTCCCCCAGCGGGACCAGGCGCTGCTTGCCGCCCTTGCCCGCAACCAGAACGTAGCCGGCATCGGCCCGAACCTGGCCCAAGGGCAGGGCCACCAGCTCCGAAACCCGCAGCCCCGTGGCATAGATCACTTCCAGCAAAGCCCGGTCGCGGAGCCCAACGGCCTCACTCGTGTCCGGGGTCGCCAGCAAGGACTCCACCTCTCGCTCGGAAAGGGCCTGGGGTAGCCGGCTCTCCAGCTTGGGGGCCTGGACTTCCCGGGTAGGGTCTCGCGTGATCTCGCCCACCTCGAGCAACCAGTGGTAGAACCGCCGCAGCACCGACAAGCGCCGGGCCACGGTCCGGGCCCGGACCCCGTGGCGGATCTGAGCCGCCAGGAAGCCGAGCACCTCCTCCCTGTCCACCCGTTCCAGACCACCATCCTGTGCCAGCCACTGCGCGAATCGGGTCAGGTCCCGTCGGTAGGCGGCCAGGGTGTTCTCCGCCAGGCCCTCCTCCAGCCAGAGGCGGTCCAGAAATTGGTCAATCAGGGGGTCTATTTCGGCTGCCATAGCTGACGACCATCGGGAGCGGGCTCGCCGCTACCGCAAGCCCAATCGGCCCCTTCGTGGCGCAGGAGCCAGGCCTTGATGGACGGCCCTTGTCCTTGGGTTTGGCCGCCGTAGCC
>JAHEOG010000141.1 GCA_018609925.1 Gammaproteobacteria bacterium | reverse complement strand
TGGCGAATGGTGTATTCGCCCGAGGGCCCGCTCGCCGAGGCCTCCGCCTGTCGAACCGGGGGGGGCTCGGGGGCATGGCGCGCCAGGAAGGAATCGGTACCGCTCGCCACCGCCCGGGCGATGCGCTTCTGGTAGGCCGTGCGCTGGAGCTTGCGCGCCTCCGCGTCGTTGGAGATGAATCCGGTCTCCACCAGCACCGACGGGATATCCGGGGACTTGAGGACGGCGAAGGGGGCCTGGTGGACCTCGTCCCGGTGCAGGTCGGCAAAGGTCCCCAAGCGGCTGAGGATGTCCTCGCCCAGCTCCAGACTGTCGCTGATGGTGGCCGTCTGGGAGAGATCCAGCAGCACGGAGGCGACGTTCTCGTCCACCTGGTCGAGATCGACCCCGCCGGCCAGATCGGCGCGGTTCTCCCGCTCGGCGAGCCAGGCGGCGGCCTCATCGGTGGCCCCCTTGCGGGACAGGGCGTAGACCGAGGTCCCGTGGGCCCGGGGGTTGCGGAAGGCGTCGGCGTGCAGGGAGATGAACAGATCCGCCCCCGCTTCCCGGGCCTTGCGGACCCGCTCGCGGAGCTTGAGGAAGTAATCCCCGTCCCGGGTCAAAAAGGCCCGGGTCCCGGGTTGATCGTTGATCGTCTCGGCCAGCCGGCGGGCCATGGCCAGCACCACGTCCTTTTCCTGGATCCCCTCGGGACCGGTAGCCCCGGGGTCCTCCCCCCCGTGGCCCGCATCGATGGCGATCAGCCGCTCGTCGGCCTGGGTCCGCTCCTGGGCGCGCCTAACCCGCTGATCCTTGTCCTGGCGTCGGTTCAGATCGATCACCAGGCGATGGCCATGGGGACCCTGAGGATCGAGCTGGAAGGTCTTGGCTTTGACGTCGTGCTTGAGGTCCATGACCACCCGGTAGGTCCCTTCCTCCGGGTAGCCGGTTCGAACCCGCTTGAGCACCGGATCGGGGAGGTCGAGGTCGTCGGGGCCGGTCCGGCTCTCGGCGCCCTCGATATCCACCACCAACCGCAAGGGGTCGGAAAGGCGGAAGAGGCGGTAATCCACCGACCCGTCCAGGTCCAGAACCACCCGGGTGTGATCGGGGGCAGTCCACATCCGCATATCCTGGACCGTGTGCGGGGCCGCGATTGCGGGCCCCCAAAGGCAGCCCCCAAGGATTATCGCGATTCCCAACGCGAGCCGTGGCCACGCTCTTTCCAGGATCAATCGAGCCCTTCTCCTACGCCAATCCGAGCAGGGCGCCGCGCCCGGCTTCGGACAAGGCCCGGATGGATACCCTGCGACGGTCCGATCCCTGATATTCGGTTCGAATTACCAGATCGGGGGATGGCAGGGCCTCCCCGGCCCTTTCCGCCCACTCCAGGATACAAATGGATTCCGAGGAAAAATACTCCTCGGCGCCGAAGAAATGCAACTCTTCGGGATCGGCCAGGCGGTAGAGATCGAAGTGATAGACCGGGCCTCGCGAGCCGCTGTGGGGCTCCACCAGGGTATAGGTGGGGCTGCGCGCCGGGGTGCTCGCGCCGAGGCCCCGCAACAGGCCCCGGGTCAGGGTGGTCTTGCCTGCACCGATCTCGCCCAACAGATGGACCACCATGCCGGGGCGCAGGCGGGCACCCAGGCGCTCCCCCAGGGCCTCCTGGGCTGCCTCCCCCTCCCGGACCCGGACGACCTCGTCCACGCCTAGCCTTCCCGGCTGAGGGCCCGGATCACGTCGGTGTTGGTGATCACACCCAGGAGCCGCCCCGCTTCGTCGAGGACCGGGACCATGTGGATATGATGCTCGGAGAGCAGCGTGGCGACGTCCTGGAGGTCGGCGTCGGGAAGGACGTAATCCACATCCCGGGTGCAGAGCTCGCCGGCGGTGGTGGCCGTGGCCTTGCGCAGGTCCTCGGCGTACTGCCGGAAGCCGCCGATGGGGATGAGGGTATCCAGGATGGTAATCACGGTGGGCAGATGGATGCGCTTGGTGCTATCCACCAGATCGGTCTCGGTCACGATGCCGACCAGCCGATTCTCGGCGTCCACCACGGGGACCCCGTGATGCTGGGCCTCCAGCATGATCCGAGCAACTTCCTGGACGCCGGTCTCCTCGGTGACCGTCACCGGCTCGGGGGTCATGATCTCGCTGGCTTTGGACATGCTGGCTCCGGTTCCGGGTGGCAACAGAGTAGTTAGGCCCGCGTGAGCTCGGCCCAGATCGCGGGCAGGGCGTCGGCGCATTCGCTCGGGAGGAACCCGAAGGGACCCTGCGCCCGGGCCAGGCGGTCGGCGGCCGCGCCGTGGGCCCAGACGCCGCGCTCGGCCGCACGGTCCGGGGGATCGCCGCCGCCCAGCCGGGCGACCAGGATGCCGGTCAGGCAATCGCCCTGCCCGCCCATGGCCATCCCGGGATTGCCCGTGGGGCTAACGCTGTAGCCCCCTTCGGGGCGAGCGATGACGGTGCCCGCCCCCTTGAGGCAGCATACGGCCCCCAGATCCCCGGCGATGCGCACGGCCGCGGCGAACCGATCCGACTGCACGGCCCCCGTTGAATCGCCGAGCAGGCGCGCGGCCTCCCCGGGGTGCGGGGTAACCACCGTTGCGGCCTCGCGACGGGCGACATTCCGGGCCAGGTCGGGATCCTCCGCAATCAGATTGAGGCCGTCGGCGTCCACCACCAGCGGCACGGGCAGGGCGATGGCTTCGCCGAGCAGGGCGAGCGCCTCACGGGACCGCCCCAGCCCCGGTCCCACCGCCACGGCGTCGGCGCCCTCCCGCAGATCCTCCGGCAGGGCACCTTGGTCGGCCCAGGGGGCGGTGATGAGCTCGGGCCGGAAGCCGGCGACCACGTCCTGGCTCAACGGGTCCACGCAGGCGACGGTCCATCCGGAGCCCGTGCGCAGGGCCGCCCGCCCGGCCAGGGCGGCGGCTCCGGCCATGCCCCGGCTGCCCCCGACGATGACGGCCCGGCCGAAGTGGCCCTTGTGGGCGTTGGCGCTTCGCGGGGTTAGGGCAACGTCGCCGGAATGGAGCAGTCGGCCGCCGGCTGGCCGCTTTTGGTATACGGACGCCGGGATCCCCAGGTCCGAGAACCCCACCTCACCGGCGGCCTGGACGCCCTCCCCCGTCACCAGCCCCCGCTTGAGCCCGACGAAGGTCACGGTCAGGCTCGCCTCGGCAACGGTGCCCAGGATCCTCCCCGTGTCCGCGTCCAGGCCCGAGGGCACATCCACGGCCACCACGGGGGCGGGGGCCGAATGGGCCGCCTCGATGACCTCGTGGTAGGGGGAGCGTACGGAGCTGTCCAGTCCCGTGCCCAGAAGGGCGTCGACAAGGAGGTCGAAGCGGTTCAGGTCCTGTGGAGGCGAGACGATTTGCCCTGCCCGGTCGTGCCAGCGCCCGGCCGCGGCCGCGGCCTCGCCCTTGAGC
Organism: Gammaproteobacteria bacterium; assembly: GCA_018609925.1. Lineage (GTDB taxonomy): Bacteria > Pseudomonadota > Gammaproteobacteria > Thiohalorhabdales > Thiohalorhabdaceae > Thiohalorhabdus. The sequence continues at coordinate 769 of JAHEOG010000141.1, read as the reverse complement.
TTGCCGGGGTCGGCCACCGCCACCACCGTGACCTTGGCGCCGAGCTCGGCCAGCCGCCGGGCCACGACGTAGCCGTCGCCGCCGTTGTTGCCGCCCCCGGCCAAGACCGCGACCGCCATGCGGCGCCAGTCCGGCCAACGCCGTTGGATGGCCGCGACCACTTCCTCGCCGGCGCGCTCCATGAGGGCATCGCCGGGGATCCCGGCGGCCATCGCCGCTTGGTCGAGCCCCCGGGTCTCCTCGGCGGTGTAGAGCCAGCTAGCCACGCTCGTCACAAAGGCCTCCTTCCCATGGGAGGATCAGGGTAAGCCAAACGGGAGCGGGCCAAAAGGCGAACACCGGCCTCCCGGCTCCGGTCTAAGGGATAGAATGGCTCGGGCCGGGTCCAGCCCGGCTGGCCAGGGAGAACCAACGCGGACAGCCCAGAGGAGGCGAATCGATGGCACTAGCGGAAAAGGTATGCGCCCCTTGCGAGGGCGGCACCCAGCCCATGGACAACCAGGAGATCCAGGCCAGCCTGGAGGAGCTCAACAACGCCAGCGAGGAGGCGCGGCAGAACCCCTGGCAGGTCACCGAGGACGGCAAGGCGATCACCAAGGAGTACAAGCTCAAGGACTTCGTGGCGGCGGTGGATCTGACCAACCAGATCAAAGACGTGGCGGAGGCCGAAGGTCATCATCCCGACCTCGGCGTCTACTACGGCAAGGTGGCGATCAAGATCACCACCCACGCCATCGGCGGACTCTCCGAGAACGACTTCATCCTCGCC
>JAHEOG010000140.1 GCA_018609925.1 Gammaproteobacteria bacterium | reverse complement strand
GTGGCCGTCACGCAAGGAGTGGAGCCCGGGCAGACGGTCGTCACCAGCGGCCAGCTCAAGCTCCAGGAAGGCGCGGCCATCCGGGTCAACAACAAGATCACCCCCGACAGCGATCCGTCGCCCACCCCGCCCAACCGCTAGGCGCCCCCGTTGCACTTCACCGACATCTTCATCCGCCGCCCCGTCCTGGCCACGGTGGTCAGTCTGCTGATCCTCCTCGTCGGCGCGCGCTCGCTCCAGCTCCTGAACGTGCGCGAATACCCCGAGACCACCAACTCCACGGTTACCGTTAGCACCTCCTACCCCGGGGCCGATGCCGAGGTCGTCAAGGGCTTCATCACTTCGCCGATGGAGGAGGCCATCGCCACCGCCGATGGCATCGACTACCTGGAGTCGAGCTCGATCCAGGGCGTCTCCCAGATCACGGCCAACATCGAGCTCAACTACGATCCCTACCAGGCCCTGACCCAGATCTCCTCCAAGGTGGACCAGGTGCGCTCCGACCTGCCCGAGGCCAGCCGCGATCCGACGCTGGAGGTCTCGGTGGGGCAGACCACCGCTACCATGTACATCAATTTCCACAGCGACGTCCTGGAGCCCAACCAGATCACCGACTACCTGAAGCGGGTGGTCCAGCCCAAGCTGAACACCATCGCCGGGGTCCAGGAGGCCGAGCTTATCGGGGGCCGGCCTTTCGCCATGCGGGCCTGGCTCAAGCCGGACAGGATGACGGCGGTGGGGGTGTCTCCAGCCGATGTCCGCGAGGTATTGGAGGCCAACAACCACTTGGCCGGTGTCGGGCGCACCAAGGGCAACATGGTCTCCGTCCGGCTGAAGGCGGAGACCTCTCCCCATTCGGTGGAGGCCTTCCGCGAGCTGGTGGTCAAGCGCAGCGACGAGGGCACGATCCGTCTGGGAGACGTCGCGGAGGTGGAGCTGGGAGCGGAGGACTACGACACCTCGGTCAGCTTCCAGGGAAACCCCGGCACCTTCATCGGGGTGGACGTGGTGCCCACGGCCAATCCCCTGGAGGTCATCCAGCGCGTGCGGCAGCTGTTGCCGGAGCTCCGGGCCGATTATCCGGGGGGGCTCGACCACACCATCGTCTACGACGCCACCGAGTTCATCGAGGAGTCCATCACGGAGGTGGAGAAGACCCTGATCGAGGCCCTGTTGATCGTGGTGGCGGTGATCTTCCTGTTCATGGGCTCCCTGCGGGCGATGGCCATCCCGGCGGTGGCCGTGCCTCTGTCTTTGGTGGGCACCGGGTTCCTGATGTTCGCCCTGGGCTACTCCATCAACGTCCTGACCCTGCTGGCCATGGTCCTGGCCATCGGGCTGGTGGTGGACGACGCCATCATCGTGGTGGAGAACGTGCACCGGCACGTCGAGCGGGGGGAGCCCCCCTTCGACGCCGCCCTCTACGGAGCCCGGGAGCTGGCCGGGCCCATCATCGCCATGAGCCTGACGCTGGTGGCGGTGTACGCCCCCATCGGCTTCATGGGCGGGCTCACCGGGGCCCTGTTCACCGAGTTCGCCTACTCCCCGGCCGGGGCAGTGATCATCTCCGGGATCGTGGCCCTGACCCTGTCCCCCATGATGGCCTCGCGCATGCTAAGGCCCCATACCGGGGGCAAAGGGCTGGTGCACTTCCTGGAGACTGCCTTTGATGGGCTTCGCCACGCCTATCAGGGCGTCCTCCACCGGGTCCTCAACTACCCAGGGGCGGGGGTCCTGTTCGGCCTCGGGGTCCTGGTGAGCTGCTACTTCCTGTTCGCCACCAGCCAGAGCGAGCTGGCTCCCACCGAGGACAAGGGCACCATCTTCATCATGTCCGATGCGGCGGCCGACGCCACCCTGGAGCAGACGATGGGCTTTGCGGACATGTACGACCCCATCTTCGCTGGCTTCCCGGAGACCAATGTCTACTTCAACGCGGTGGGCCTCTCGCCAGGGGGTGTAGGCGCGCCCAACCAGGTCTTCTCCATCATGCGGCTCATTCCGTGGGGAGAGCGGGAGCGCACCGCCATGGACATCCAGCCGATCCTCCAGGAGAAGCTGGGCTCCGTGCCGGGCCTGGACCCCGCGGTCTTCATCCCGCCGGCCCTGCCGGGCAATCGTGGCGGCTTGCCGGTCCAGTTCGTCATCGGTACCACCAGCGAGCCCGAGGCCCTCAACGAGATCTCCCAGGAGCTACTTGCTGCTGCCCGGGAATCGGGCCTGTTCGTGCACGCCGATACCGACCTCAAGTACGACCTGCCGCAGGTTCGGGTCCACTTCGACCGCGACAAGATCGCCGACCTGGGCCTGACCATGCGGCAGGTGGGCAACGAGCTGGCCTCCATGACCGGCGGGGCCTACGTCAACTGGTTCAGCATGCAGGGGCGCTCCTACCAGGTGGTGCCGCAGGTCCAGCGCATCGATCGCCTCAACCCCGATCAGCTCCGCAGCTATCACATCCGCGTCCCGTCGGGGGAGATGATCCCTTTGTCCACGGTGGCCAGCCTGGAGCGGACCGTTCAGCCTCAGGCCTTGAGGCGCATGGATCAGCTTAACAGCGCCACCCTATCGGCCATCCCCGCGCCCGGCGTTTCCATGGGCGAGGCGCTGGCCTTCCTGGAGGGCAAGGCGGATGAGATCTTCCCCCAGGGGTACAGCTACGACTACACGGGCCAGTCGCGGCAGTTCAAGGAGGAAGGGCGCCAGCTCATGGTGACCTTCTTCCTGGCCCTGCTGCTGATCTTCCTGATGCTGGCCGCGCTCTACGAGAGCTGGCGGGACCCCTTCGTCATGCTGGTCTCGGTGCCCATGTCCATCGCCGGGGCCCTGGCCTTCCTGAGCCTGGGCTTCGCCACCCTGAACATCTATACCCAAATTGGTCTGATTACTCTCATCGGGGTTATCAGCAAGCACGGTATCCTGATCGTGGCCTTCGCCAACCAGCTCCAGGCCGGGGGCTACAGCAAGCGCTGGGCGATCGAGGAGGCCTCCGGGATCCGGCTGCGACCGGTGCTCATGACCACCGCCGCACTGGTGCTCGCCTCGGTGCCGCTGATCCTTGCCACTGGGGCCGGGGCCCAGAGCCGCTATGCCCTGGGCCTGGTGATCGTTTCGGGGCTGTCCATTGGCACCTTATTCACACTCTTCGTGGTGCCGGTGATCTATCTGGTATTGGGGAAGGATCAGGGGTATCCGGAAACCCGGGAAGGGGACTGATCGCTCCCTGGCCAGCAGGGATTCCCCTGGGCTGGCTCGAAGCGCGAGGGGGGTGGTGAAGGCGGGGACCCCTTGGGGCACGGGGGGAGCACGAGAGGGCGGGCCGAAGCGCCCGGCAATCCAATGGCGGGCCATTCCCGGCCCCGTACCAGGCCGGTCCCGTTACGAAAGGGCCCGATGGGCCTGCGCCTTCCCGGGTAGCAATGCCGGCCTTCGGCGGCGGTACTCCGGTAAGCCGGCAGGAACCCCGAGCCGGGCTTTACCCGGTCCGGGTCGGGGCCCGGCGAACCCGGAATTCCGCTTTTTTCCCGGTTAGGGACCGGGTGATTTCCAGGTTGACGCTGTAGCCTTGGTTGGAATGGATAACTAGGGGGCCTTCGAGGTCCCGGCTCTTCGGCTTCCGGCCTTTGAAGACCATATCTCCCACCACCCGGCTTTCGCCCTCGTCGTCCGGCTCGTCGTCAAGATGGAAATCCACCACGGTTAAAAAGCGGTGGCCGCTCATGAGGTACCCCAGGGTTCGACGGCTGGGGTTGGAAATCGACATGCTCATTTCCCCCTCCTTCCGGGTCGGATAGGGGCGCTACCGACCGGAGGGCATTTGCGCCCCCGCCGAGGGATCTACAAGGATCCTTTCCCCGATCGGTTGCCCTTTATAGTTTGTCGAAGCGAATTCCCCAATTGGGGTGGGACTGTAGAAGATTAGGGTTTGCCCTTACTTCCGGCTAAGGCCTTCTTTCCCGGGTTTTCGGTGGTAGGGGTGGCTCCCGCCGGGAGGGCTCGGCTAGTCTGTGGTTAGAGGGCAAGGGCCCACCTGGCGCGGTCCGGAAGGTGGTCCTCGTGCCCACTCCGGGCAAAAGCTAGGGGAGAGCAGGGATGGAGGAGCAAGATCCTCCGGGGGAGCCCGCCTCCAATGGCGGCTGCGGCCCCCTTCCCGAGGGCTCGCCCGAGCCCGATTACCAGAGCTGGTCCCGGGAAGAGCTGATCGCCAGCCTCCGCCGGCTGGGATCCAGCCTGCGCCAGGAGCGGGAGCTGGAGGATCCCCTTCGGCTCGTTTACGAGCTCCAGGTCCATCAGGTCGAGCTGGAGCGTCAGAACCGTGAGCTCCGGGAGCTCCAGGCCCGTATGGAGGCTTCCCGGGACCTCTACGCCGACCTCTACGAATTCGCCCCGGTGGCCTACTTGACCGTGGACCCGGAGGGGATAATCCGCTCGGTCAACCTCACCGGCTCCGGAATGATTGGTGTGGAGCGGGACGCGCTGATCGGCCAGCCCCTCTTCGACTTCGTAAATCCCGCCGATACCTCGAGCCTCCAAAATTTCCTCGACACCATGTTCCGGGAGCGCCATCCGGGCTTTCGCGAGATCCGTCTGGCGGGAGCGAGGGAGCCCACGTCCCCGCGCACGGTGATCCTGGAAGGGATCCGGGGGACCTCCTTGGAGGATGGCACCATGGTGGGTCGGCTGGCGCTCACCGATATCACTGCCCGCAAGCGGGCCGAGGAGGTCCAGCGGCGAGCCAAACGGGCCCTCCAGGCCCTCCACGAGGTCCACCAAGCGACCCGCTCCTTCAGCGATGAAGCCACCCTGTTGGACCACGTCTGCCGCTTCTTGACCGAGGAGGGGGGCTATAACCTGGCCTGCGTCGCAACCCGCAAGGCGGATAGCGATCCAGGGATACGCTTCCTTGCCAGCGCCGGAGCCACCGGTTACCTGGATCGGATCGAAGGGGCGCTGAGGTGGGGCG